>OMIJ01000155.1 GCA_900299065.1 Hyphomicrobiales bacterium | reverse complement strand
GACATCACCGCGCCACAGACCAAAACCAAAGCTAAAGCGCCCCAATGAGTCAGGCAGCCATGTTAGGGCCCATTCAGGCATCATCGATTCAATCCGCAGAATATCAAGATGACTGGCAACGACAGCTGCAAAGCGACCTGCTTGTACCCCCTGCTGAAGTTCATCTATCGAAGCAACTAGAGTGATCTTGAGACCTTGCGAGCGCAAATAGGAACTGAGGGCAAGACGATCGAGCCCGGAGAAACCCGGATAGACAGCCACCGCCTGATCTTCAGTAAATTTCATGCCTTTTGGCGCCAACATGACCCAGCCATTCACAAGACCAGTCGGTATGGTTTCGAGGAAGGAAGCTGTAATTCCCGAAGTGACGACACCACCCGCAATCACCTCGCAGGACGCGCGCGTAATCTGCCAATTGCGCGGATTGAAATCTCGCCCCATCAGATAATTCACATTGAGTGAAAGGCGCAAATTCATACGCCGGGCTATTTCTTCCAGAACCGCGACATCAAAGCCCGGCGCCTTAGCATCGCCGGTCACCAAAGGGGGGAAAGAGGCAGGCACACAAATCCGCAAGGCCCCGGTGCTTTCTACAATTTGGAGCGATGTATCAGATTGCAGAAAATTCGCGCCCACCAGCGCCGCTGCCATAATCAACAGCGCAGTGAGATTAGCTATGAACCGATTGGCGAACCAGCGTTTGATCATTTGCAGCTCAATTGCGCCTGAATTCAGCCAATGCAATGCCAAAGAAGAGCACCGCCATGCCCGCCATGATCACAGGGCCCAATCTTGGATCGAATTGATAAAAGTGAATGAAATTGCCCCGCAAGGAATCCACCGCATAAGTGAGGGGATTGAGTTCAACCACACGCACCAGCCAATCAGGATAAACCACGCGAGTCTGAGCAGCTGTGAGCGCAGGATCGAGCGGAAACACCGAGCTTGAACAAAAATACAAGGGCAGGATCACCGCATTGGAAAAGACACCAAAGCCCTCAAAGCTCCTGATGCGATTGGCAATGATCACACCCAGCGAAGTGAGCCCGAAGGCCAGAAGAAACATCAGCCCCAATCCAGATAAAATGTCGGAGGAAGAAATCGGCACATCCGCAAAATAGGAGAGCACCAAAGCCAGCGAGCCATGAAACATCGCAACCGTTGCACCGCCCAACACTTTACCAAAGAGAATGAAAGGCCGTGGCATGGGTGAAACCAGTACTTCACGCAAAAAACCAAACTCGCGATCCCAAATCACCGAAACAGCCGCCTGCACCGATGTATAGAGAATATTCAGCGCGATCACTGCAGGAAAAATAAATTGCAAATAAGTATAGGGAACGACAAAGCGCACTTCACCATAGACCTCGCCGCGAAAATAGGGATTAAGCCCCACGCCCATAATCACCACCCACATAATGGGTCGACTGAATCCACCAAATAATTGCCCACGATCACGAAAGGCACGCTTCACCTCACGCAGCCAAATGGCAAATACACCGCCACAGATAACCCGCACCAAAGTGGCAAATTCGTTATCATCTTCCCTTAAGGGGCTTATCGCGCTCATCTTGTGTGCTCGCCTCCCTGTTTGCCAAATGCCAGAGTGCGCTCACGCGCACTGGCTTCTTGATCACGAATGGCACGGCCTGTGAGCGCAAGAAACACACTCTCAAGGCTCGGCTCAATACGCGTCATCGCACGAACACGACTGCCATAAGCGGACAGGAACGTCTCGATAAAGCGCCCATCTTCAACTTTAAGTGTGATGTGATGGTCACTGGTTTTAACAATTTGGCCGCTGTGCTGCGCCAGAATCTCGGCCCTGACATCAACATTAATGGGGCTGACTTCAAGCACCTCATGCCCATGCGCACTCTTTAACGCTGATGGTGTATCAATGGCCAATAATTTGCCCTGGTCTATAATTGCCACACGATCTGCCTGCTCGACTTCCTCGATATAATGCGTCGTCACAATCAAAGTGAGCTGACGCTGTTGACGCAATTCATGCAAATAGCGCCAGATTCGCGCGCGTGATTGTGCATCAAGACCAACTGTGGGCTCATCAAGAAACAACACTCGCGAGTCATGAATCAAGGCGCGCGCAATTTCGAGCCGCCGCTTCATACCCACAGATAAAGTGCGCACGAGCCGCTCACGCCAATCGCTCAATTCCACCACTTGCAACATTTCATCAATACGCTTGCGTCGCAATTCAGCCGGCACGCCACAAACAAGGCCGTGGAATTCGAGATTTTCATAGACCGTCAGGCGATCATGAAGACTGGGCTCCTGAAACACCACGCCCAGACGCCGGCGCGCCCGTAAAGCCTGCTGCACAACATCGGCCCCGGCAATGAGCGCCCGGCCTTCATCAGGCGAGAGAATAGTGCACAGAATATGCAGAAGTGTTGTCTTGCCCGCACCATTGGGCCCCAGGAGCGCAAATAATTCCCCTGACTTCACATTGAAGCTGACATGATCTAGCGCCAGCAAAGTGCCATAGCGCTTGACCAGACCATCAACCTCTACACCCGCCGTCTCGGAAAATGCAAAAGCTGCGCTTTGCCGGCTTGAATTGCTCGTCACATCCCCCTCCAGATGGGCCATCGGCTTTATCTGACCCCACCAGTCTAATTGCTTTCTCTGACAAATCCACTATTGCAGGATGCTCTGCTTATGCAAGAGATTTGCGGTCTCAAGGAACCATGATCTTGACCAGCCATATTGCATAAGAATGACGATCAAAGATCCAAGCTTTTTAGCAATAGATCCGTAGAATCTGTCCAGAAAATCCTTTAGCATGCCCTCAATCGGATCATATGGCGCTCTGGGACGGGAGCATGAACTCTAATTTAACACTACAAATAGATCAGATCCGGACTCCCTTACAGCAGGCAAGGCAGTTCTGGCGCCTGCGCCTTGCCCTGATGACGGGACTTTCGGCCGCATGGGCGAGTCTGCTGCTCTACTGGTTGCGCACCGACATTGCGAATTGGAGCCTCTCTCTCATTTTGGCTGTCCCAATATGCATTTTAATGGCTGGAGGAATATGGTCCTTTTTCTATCAACCCGATCTTGCTCAAATGGCGCGGCGCGCAGATGCGACATTTCACCTCAGTGAGCGCTTGAGCACAGCCCTTCAATTGAAAACTGACCTGAATGAAAGAGACCATCCTCTGCATCATGCCTTGATTAAGGATGCTGCGCTTCACGCCAAATTTGTCGATCCGCTGATTCTCGAGCCTGTGGTTAACCGCACACTCATTACCTTGATTGCAGGCTTAATGGCGAGTGTGATTGTGACAAGCAAGCTCACACCCATGGCGCCTGAGCGCACGACACTCCAGACAGATAGCAGCACCGCACAAACACTCAATGCTGATCTCCTCGCAGAAAACTTAATCAGCATTGCCTCTGAATTGAGTGTGGATGCCGAGAAAAGAGAGAATAGCTATCTCTCTGCTATAGCCAATGCCGTGAAGGAACTTGCCGATAAAAAAGATCCCGATCAAATCGCCAATGTGAGTTCCAATCTGCAAGATCTGCTTGAACATGCTCGCCTTGCCTATGGCGATGCCCAACCAGCTTGGCTTCGCAATAGTCAGGCAATGGATTTAAGATCAGATCTCAATCTCACACGCTTGGCCCAATTGATCGAGGATTTAAAACCAGTGCCCATGCAAAATGGTGGCGGTGGTGAAGAATTAGTGCCCGAATTATTCACTGAGCATGATGCAGCCCGACAGGCAGCCTATACGCCAATGGTGGTGGGTGAATTTCGCGGCAACGAAGATAAATCCGAGCTTAAAATGAGCGGTCAGAATGTCGGCCCCGAGGGCAATGAAGCCCAGACCACAGGTCAAGCAAAAGCTGCAGCCGCCAATAGTGGCAATGCAATGACCCTAGGTGATCGCGGCACCAAAGAGCCCATAACAATGGACGGTGCGGCGGCAATTCTTGCCGGCGGCGCTAATCAATCAAGTGCTGGCAATAGCCGCCTGGCGGGCAAAGGAACACAAGAGCTTTTCGATCCTAATGCGAAAAGTGAATCGAGCCTCGAAGCCAATGACACTATGCTTTTGCCCCTTGGTACTTATCAAGCAGGGCGTCGCATACGCTTGCAAACCATGCCTTCCACAAAAGGCAATGATGCAAATCCCAGCGAGGGGATACAAAACGCGCAAAACAACAAAGACCAATCCACTGGCATGACACGCGATCGCCCCTCCTTGCTCGACGAAGCCATGTTCTCGCGCGCCTTCAAGCATAATGAGGGCAGTCTTGTTCCCTGAAGCTTTGCATTTGGTTTTTCTGGCTCCGGCTTTTCTGCTTCTTTCTGCATTGGCGGCCTTATTGCCCTTTTTGCATAAAAGCGCACGCATAACGAAATTGCGCATGGCCAGCCTAGTCATCTGGCGCCGCCTGCAGGCCTCCGCTCAGCAAACGCGTTTTTTGCGTAAGAAACCCAATTTCACTTTGCCAATGATTTTGCAAATGGCCTGCCTGATTCTCCTGGGCCTGGCTTTGTCGCGCCCCATTCTCGACAGCCATCCACACCAGCCAAGACATATCATTTATGTACTGAATGCCAGCCTTGATATGCAGCAAAAACTCGACGATGAATCTTTATTCTCTCGCGCCAGCGCTGAATTAAAAAAGCAGATCGACAATCATGATGATCCTGACACCCCCCTGATCAGCCTCATACGAGCTGGCGCCCAGCCAAAAATGCTCTTTGCGCGCCAGACTTACCATCCCCAATTATGGGAAAAAATAGCTAAAGATCTGATCCCTGATGATGCCACAACAGATTGGCAAACCACCGCCCATTTGATCTCTCTTTTACAGAACAAATCTGATCTCAATCAGATTTATCTTTACAGCAATGAAGATGGCGCTGAATTGCAAAATTGGTTGCACGCGCCTGTGTCCGTCAAACATTTTCTCGCATCACGACCTAATGCCAGCCTGCAAGCGCATATAGAGACAGCTGCCAAGGATCAGTTGCAACTCAAAGGCACAATAGGATTGACTGGAGGCCTAACGCAAAGCCAGCTGACAGTTGACTTCAAACGCATAGGGGCAAGACAGGCCTTACGTCTTGCAACACAAACCCATTCAGCCCCCAAGACACAGAGCGCATCAAATGCCAATGAGATTGAATTTACGATTGACCTTCCAAACATAGGTGATGGCATTCTCAGCGCTTATCTCAGCGATGATGGCAATGCCGCCGATAATCATGTCTCATTTATCGTTCATGCCCAACCCAAATACTTCGAGATCCTGCTGATAGGCGACGCCAAGCCGGATCTGCTGCAAACCTTGCAAGCCTGGGAAGGCGCGCATATTACACAAATGGCACGTCTGCCCAATGACACTGCCAATTATGATCTTGTCATTGCGATTGATACTTTGCTCGATGCAAAAGTTTCAACCAATCTTCTGCTCATCGGCCAGAGCCGTTTCACCGATCAGGCAAAACCGGATTTTGTCGAGCCCGGAGATGTCACATTCTGGCAATTGCATCATGCGGTCTCGCAAGGGCTTGCTTGG
>OMIJ01000154.1 GCA_900299065.1 Hyphomicrobiales bacterium | reverse complement strand
TTCGTGATCCCGGCTGATATTCTTACGGCCTGGCGAGCAGCAGGTGCGCGCGGTCAAGCGGCTCATAGCGAATGGAAGCAAAGGGTCGCCAAAATGGACCCGATCAAACAATTTGAATTTGAGCGCAGATTGAAAGGCGATCTGCCCTTCTCGTTGAAAGCCGTTGTCAATCATTTCAAAAAAGCCTGTGTCGATGCGCCCAAGGAAATGGCAACTCGCAAAGCCTCTGAGGCCTGCATTGCCGCTATGGCACCTGTCGTGCCGGAATTGATTCTGGGTTCAGCCGATTTGACCGGTTCCAACAACAATAAGGTTGAGGCGACACCAGCTATCTCGCCGGGTCATTATGCTGGCCGCTTTGTCCATTGGGGCATTCGCGAACATGGTATGGCCGCTGCAATCAATGGCATGTCCTTGCATGGGGGATATATCCCTTCGGGCGCCACCTTTATGGTCTTTACCGATTATTGCCGTCCGTCTCTGCGTCTGGCAGCACTCATGGGCGTGCGTCACATTGAAGTGATGACACATGATTCCATCGGCCTTGGCGAAGACGGCCCAACGCATCAACCTGTCGAACATCTCGCCAGTCTGCGTGCCATTCCCAATCTCCTCGTTCTGCGTCCTGCCGATATGGTTGAGACAATGGAATGCTGGCAATTGGCACTGGAGGCGCGCAATGGTCCTGCCATTCTCGCGCTCTCGCGCCAAAATCTTCCTGCCGTGCGCCTGACCTATGAGGATGAAAATCTCTCGCGCACAGGCGCTTATGAATTAAGCCCAGCCAAGGGCAAAGCGCAGGCGAGCATTTTTGCCAGCGGATCGGAAGTGCAGATTGCGATGAATGCGCAAAAAGCTCTGGCTGAAAAGGGTATCGCGGCGCGCGTTGTCTCGGTGCCTTGCCTTGATCTCTTCCTCGCGCAGGATGAGGCCAAGCGCAAAGCCATTATTGGCGATGCGCCAGTGAAGATTGCCGTTGAAGCGGGCATACGCATGGGCTGGGATGGTGTGATCGGATCTGATGGCCTGTTTGTCGGCATGGATTCCTTTGGCACAAGCGCGCCAATGGCCAAACTTTATGCTCATTTTGGTATTACGGCTGAAGCTGTGACGGCAGCTGTTACAGCGCGTCTGACGCGACATTAGCTCTATGCACAGCTGCAAATTGCAGCCGTCTAGAACATTGGGAAAAAGCAAACGAAGATAGGTTGAAACAAGTCAAACAAACCAAAACTTTATTAACATAGCTCTGGCAGATCAGGGGACATGAAGCGCAAGCAAGGCTGATCAGGTTTTGCTTACAAGCGATAACAGGCCAGAGCCAACACAAAAAGGAATAAGTCATGGCAGTAAAGGTTGCGATCAACGGTTTCGGGCGCATTGGCCGCAATGTTCTGCGCGCGATCATGGAAACAGGTCGGCGTGACATTGAGGTTGTCGCAATCAATGATCTGGGCCCGGTGGAGACCAATGCCCATTTGTTCCGTTATGATTCTGTGCATGGCCGCTTCAATGGCGAAGTGAAAGTTGCAGGCGATACGATTGATGTCGGCCGCGGCCCCATCAAAGTAACCGCCATTCGCAATCCAGCCGAATTGCCGCATAAGGCAATGGGCATTGATATCGCACTCGAATGCACCGGCATTTTCACTTCGAAAGAAAAAGCCATGGCGCATATCACTGCGGGTGCCAAGCGTGTTCTGGTCTCAGCTCCTTGTGATGATGCCGATCTGACCGTTGTCTATGGCGTCAATCACGACAAGCTCGCCAAGGATCATCTGATTGTTTCTAATGCCTCCTGCACGACCAATTGCCTCTCGCCAGTGGCTAAAGTGCTCAATGACACAGTTGGCATTGCGCATGGCTTTATGACAACAATTCACTCCTACACGGGCGATCAACCCACACTTGATACCATGCATAAGGATCTCTATCGCGCCAGAGCGGCGGCTTTGTCGATGATCCCGACGTCAACCGGCGCCGCCAAGGCCGTTGGCCTCGTTTTGCCCGAGCTCAATGGCAAACTCGATGGTGCGGCGATCCGGGTGCCAACCCCCAATGTCTCGGTTGTCGATTTGAAATTCACCTCCAAGCGCGCCACCAGCGCCAAAGAGATCAATGAGGCCATCAAGCGCGCCGCTTCACAGGAGCTCAAAGGCATTCTGGGCTATACAGAGACATCGAATGTCTCGATTGATTTCAATCATGATGCCCATTCCTCGATCTTCCACATGGATCAGACCAAAGTGATCGATGGCAATTTCGTGCGTATTCTCTCTTGGTACGACAATGAATGGGGCTTCTCCAATCGCATGGCTGATACAGCCGTTGCGATGAGCAAACTCCTCTAATCCATCTCATGATCAATGAGGCGGCGCTTGGCGCCGCCTTGCCATGTAAGCTGTCCTATTGGTTAAGTGGATCTCATGTCAGCCTCTTCCAAACCTGCATTCAAAACACTTGATCATGCACAGCTGTCAGGGCAGCGCGTGCTTCTGCGCGTTGATTTGAACGTGCCCATGGAGCAGGGCAAGGTGACAGATGCGACGCGCATTGAGCGCATTCTGCCTACCATCAAAGAAATTGCGAAAAAGGGTGGCAAGATCATTTTGCTGGCGCATTTTGGCAGGCCCAAGGCTGGGCCTGATACAGAAAATTCATTACGCCCCCTTGCCAAAGTGCTTGCCGATCAGCTTGGCCAGAGCGTTGACTTTGCCAATGATTGCATTGGCGCAGAGGCGCAGGCGAAAGTTGGCGCCTTAAAATCTGGTGATGTGATTTTATTGGAGAACACACGTTTTCATAAAGGCGAGGAGAAGAATGATCCGGCTTTTGTGAAAGCTCTGGCTGGCCTTGGCGATGTTTATGTCAATGATGCTTTCTCTGCCGCACATCGCGCCCATGCCTCAACCGAAGGTCTGGCCCATGTGCTGCCAGCCTATGCCGGGCGCGCCATGCAGGCAGAAATTGAGGCGATTGCCACAGCGCTTGAAAATCCAACGCGCCCCTTAGTGGCTGTTGTCGGCGGCGCAAAAGTGTCAACCAAGCTCGACCTATTGGGCAATCTCGTCAAGAAAGTGGACGTGCTCGTCATTGGCGGGGGCATGGCCAATACTTTTCTAGCCGCGCAAGGTAAGCCAGTCGGCAAATCCCTGTGCGAGAAAGATATGCTGGATACAGCAAAGTCTGTTCTTGAGCAGGCAAGTAAGGCCAATTGCACGATTGTGCTGCCCAGCGATGTCGTCCTTGCCAAGGCATTCAAAGCCCATGCGCCCTCGCGCGTCGCTGACGTCGACCATGTGGCCGAGGATGAAATGATTCTCGATGCTGGCCCCAGGACGATTGCACGCGTGGAAGAAAAATTCGCTGAGGCAAAAACCCTTGTTTGGAATGGTCCCTTTGGCGCTTTCGAGTTAGAGCCCTTTGATGCAGCGACCAATGCAGCGGCAAGAGCGGCTGCAAAATTGACCAAGGCTGGCAAGCTTATGTCGATTGCGGGTGGCGGGGATACAGTCTCTGCGCTCAATCATGCAGGGGTTGGCGAAGACTTTACTTACATTTCGACGGCTGGTGGCGCTTTTCTCGAATGGCTTGAAGGCAAGCCTTTGCCAGGTGTGGAGGCGTTGCGGGCTTGAGGGCTCGCTAAAGGCGAAGACGTCAAACTTTAAGGTTTCAAGAGGAGGAATTCATGGCCCGCATTACACTGCGTCAATTGCTCGATCACGCTGCAGAACATGATTATGGCGTGCCGGCATTCAACATCAATAATATGGAACAGGCGCTTGCCATTGGCGAGGCCTGCAATGCGCTTGATGCGCCCGGGATCATTCAAGCTTCACGCGGGGCGCGCGCCTATGCCAATGATATTATGTTGCGCCATATGATGGATGCTTTGACGGAAATCTATCCGCATATTCCGATCTGCGTGCATCTCGATCATGGCAATGTCGAATCCACTTGCATGACAGCTATTCAGGCAGGCTTTACCTCGGTGATGATGGATGGCTCGCTCAAGGAAGATGGCACCACGCCCGCCAATTATGATTACAATGTGCAGGTCACCCGCAATGTGGTGAATATTGCGCATATGGGCGGCGTTTCGGTCGAAGGTGAATTGGGTGTGCTCGGCTCATTGGAAACCGGCATGGGCGATAAGGAAGATGGCCATGGCGCAGAAGGTAAACTCAGCCATGATCAATTGCTCACCAATCCAGATGAAGCAGTGAAATTCGTTAAAGCAACCAAGGTCGATGCTCTGGCCATTGCTATGGGCACATCGCATGGCGCTTATAAATTCTCGCGCAAGCCTGATGGCGCTATTTTGGCGATGAATGTGATTGAAGAGATTCACCGCAAAATGCCCAATCTGCATCTGGTTATGCATGGCTCTTCGTCAGTGCCGCAGGATTTGCAGGACATCATCAATAAGTTTGGCGGAAAAATGCCGCAGACTTGGGGCGTGCCCGTGGAAGAAATTCAGCGCGGCATTAAAAATGGCGTACGCAAGATCAATATTGATACGGATAATCGCATGGCCATTACCGGGCAAATTCGCCGCGTTCTGAGCGAGCATCCGGGCGAATTTGATCCGCGCAAATATCTCAAGCCTGCGCTCGATGCCATGTCGAAAATTTGTCGCCAGCGTCTTGAGGAATTCAACACGGCGGGCAAAGCTTCCAAGATTGGCAAGATTGTTCCGCTCGCTGAAATGTCCAAGCGCTATGCTTCCGGCAAGCTGGATCCGACATTCTCCTGAAATCGGAAGCTAATTCCCTTTTGGCGCATGGGGCGGCGCAGAGCAAAGTTTTGTAGCTATTCTCTGCGCCAGAGGCGTGACCGCATACATGGACGGAAAGGCAATCGGCCAGGACGTCAGCCAGGCGGGTATCCAATGCATCAGAAAATCCGGTGTCAGGCCAATATTGCGCCAGGTGGTTAGGCCCGAGACCATGGCCGAGGCAAAGCCGGTCACCTGAATGGTGAAAAGAGCGCGGTGAAATCGATACGGAAATTTGATCATAGACTGATTGAATCCTTCTTGTTCTGAATGCATGCTGTCTTGCACAGTGAATCGGGGTCGGTGAGCCGGGCCCTGTTTGCCCGAATGTGATGCGAGCCTTCCAATGTGATGCGAGTCTTCCGCAGAATCGAGTAAATCAATGGCCGAGACTATCCCTAGCCTTTATTTAATCACCCCACCAGTTGAACAGGCCGACAGTTTCGCGCCTATTCTTGAAGCGGCTTTGGATGCAGGCGTCATCGCCTGTGTGCTGGTGCGCTTGGCTGTGCGCGATGAAGGATCAGCCAAAAAAATCATTCGCACGCTCGCTCCTCTGGCAGTTGAGCGCGGCGCAGCCATTTTGGTTGAAGGCGAGGCACAATGGGCGCTGCGCTCGGGCGCAGATGGTGTGCATATCAATGGCGCAACAGGAGAGAATCCAGCTCCGCTCAATGAAGCCATTCACAAAATGAAGCCGGATTACATTGTCGGCGTGGGGCGGGTGAAATCGCGCGATGAAGCAATGACCTTTGGCGAACAGGAAATTGATTATCTCTTATTCGGCGAGCCAGAGGCAGATGGTTACGTGCCCGAATTTGCACGCACCTTGGAGCGTGTGAGTTGGTGGGCGGAGATCTTCAATGTGCCGGTCGTCGGCTATGCAAAAAATGTCGAGGAGATTGAGGCGCTGGTGCGTGCAAAGGCTGATTTTGTCGCGCTGGGTGATTTCGTCTGGAATAATGAGGAAGGTCCGCAGGCCGGCGTGCGCAAAGCCATGGTGGCGATTGAACATGCGCATGCGCGAACAGGCTGAGGGAATGCGATGAAGCAGCAGGCTTTGCCTTTGGCTCTCGCTCTGGCTCTCTTTTCGCCAGCCAGCCTTAATGCGCAAGCGCAAAATCCTCCTGGCTCTGTACCTGTCTTTGTACAGCCAAGGCCCAATCTGCCGCCAGTTCCTGGCGTCAAAGACGCGGAGCCAGTCGCAGATGATCCCGCAAAACCAAAACCGGATTTGGCCTTTGCGGCCTTTCAGCGTGGTTATTATGTGACAGCCTTGCGTGAGGCGAATAAACGCATTGCCGATAATCCCAATGATGCGCCCGCACTCACTTTAATGGGAGAACTCTATCGCACCGGCCTTGGTGTACGGCGGGATCTCACTGTCGCTGCAAGTTATTATAAATTGGCGATGGATCGTGGCGATACGCCCGCAGCCTTTGCATTGGGCCGCGCTTATCTCGAAGGTGCGGGTGTTGAGAAAGATCTGGCCAAAGCGCAACAGGCTTTTGAGAAAGCAGCCATCAATAATCATGCTGGCGCACTTTACAATCTGGGTGTGATGGCGATGGATGCCAATATTGCAGACTTCCCTAAAGCGGCTGAATATTTTCGGCGCGCGTCGGAACAGGGCGACAATGATGCCACTTATGCTTTGGCCATGCTCTACAAGGAAGGCACGGGCGTTGCTAAAGATCGACAAAAAGCCGTGCAATTACTCAAAGTCGCTGCCGAGGAGCAACACATTTCATCGATGGTTGATTATGCCATTGCAGTGTTCAACGGCGATGGCGTGGAGAAAGATGAGTCTTTGGCAGGCAAATTCTTTTTACGTGCCGCAGGCCGCGAAAACCCAATTGCACAAAACCGGATTGCCCGAATGCTCGCCAATGGGCGCGGCGTGCGGCTGGATATGATCGAGGCAATGAAATGGCATATTCTTGCCAGAGCCGCAGGCATTCAGGATGATTATCTTGATGGCTTGTTGAATGCGATGAGCCCTCAGCAAAGGCAGAATGTCGAAAACGCCGTGCGTAAATTCATCGGCAATTAGCAATTATAATTTTGATTTCCATATGCGGTCATGAACATTTTTACGGCATGATCAATAGCGCGGGTTAAGTCCTCTTCGCTAATATCATCGACCATGCGGAAGAGTTTCAAATTGATCATTTCAGAATAAGCCAATTGCAAAAATTGCCCTGCCGCAAGGTCTGTGTTGGCAATATCCAATGTGCCTGCTGCCACCAATTGATCGAGATAGACGCTAAGTTTTTGGCGGCCATAGAGCGGACCGGATTCATAAAAGGCGCGACCTATGCTGGGCAGTTTATGTGCAATGCCAATCACCAAACGCACAATGGCAATATGCTCCGATTGCAAAATTCTACGGCACAATTGCAGTGCCGATTGCCGAAGATTCTCTTCCAATCCAGCTGCGCTTGGCTCATAGGCAATGCTGCGTTCGACCTGCGAATTCTTCAAATCGCGGATCACAGCTTCCAGCAAAATCTCTTTTGAGTCGAAATAGACATAGAGCGTGCCCTTGGACACGCCTGCCGCCCGGGCAATGTCATTCATGCTGGCCCCGTCATAGCCATCAGCCAGAAAGACTTTGCGGGCTCCGTCCAGAATTTGCCGCAACTTGGCACTCTCAAGCTTGGCATTATCAAGAGCGTTCATCCCCGCAGGCTCAGCTTGGCGCATGTCTGAGGGGTAAAGTTTTGGCATAGTCGACACATCCGATTTCTGCGATTCGCTCGTATTCACAACTTCGACCTGTTTGTTGCGCTGCGAAATATTTTTGACCGAACGGTTCGGTTAATATTGCCATGGCAATATTTTTAGCTTAGGTCAAGCTGTATCGAGACCATCCAGCCGATAGGCCCACCAGAGACTTCGGGCCTGATTGCGAGACAAAGTGACGGACCAGACAAGCTTGACCAATCCCACAAACCAAAATCAGCACCAGGCGCAAGTGATGACGGCTCCATCTGCTGCAGCCCTGACAATGTCGCAACAGGCTTCTTCGCCCGGACTGAGGGAAGAAGCTTTGCCCAAAAAGAGCAGGGCGCGTTGGATTGGCCCTCTCATTCTTTTGGCTCTGATTGGATATGGCGCGAATGCCGGCTGGCAATGGCTCAACCATGGCCGCTTTATTCTTTCGACGGAAGACGCCTATGTGAAAGCCGATATGAGCGTCATTGCCAGCAAGATTTCAGGCTATGTCATCGCTGTATCCGCACCCGATAATAAGCTCGTCAAAGCGGGCGATGTCCTCGCCCGCATTGATGATGGCGATTATCGACTGGCAGTTGAGGCAGCGCGACGCAAGGTTGAAACACAGGATATTACGATCATTCGCATTGGTCGCCAGTCTGATGCTGCGCGCGCATTAATCGATCAGGCAGATGCGCTGGTAGAAGCAGCTTTAGCCGATCAACAACGCGCCAATCTGGAGTTTGAACGCGCCACATCGCTGATGAAGACACAGACAGGCACTCAGCAGCGTCTCGATCTGGCTGTGGCGGATCGCGATCGCACGAAAGCAGCCGTGCAATCGGCGCTGGCCCAGCGTGAAGGTGCTCGTACCAATCTGATGGTGCTCGAGGCGCAGCAAAGTGAAGCACGCCAGCAACGCGCTGAATTGGAGACAGCGGTTGCGCGTGCCGAGCGTGATCTCGCCTTTACTCAAATTCGTGCGCCATTTGATGGTCTGGTTGGTAATCGCGCTGTGCAGATCGGTCAATTCGCACAGCCGGGCACAAGATTGCTCACTTTGATTGCGCCTAGCAGTACTTATATCGAAGCCAATTTCAAGGAAACGCAGATTGAACATATGCAGATTGGCCAGAGCGTCGATATCAAACTTGATGCGCTCTCAGGCAAAAGCTTTGAAGGCAAGCTCGATTCTTTGTCGCCTGCCTCAGGCTCGCAATTCTCGCTTCTGCCTCCCGAAAATGCCACAGGCAATTTTACCAAAATTGTGCAGCGTGTGCCTGTGCGCATCAGCCTGCCTGCGGAGGCTTTGGCAGCCGGCCTGTTCAAGCCGGGCATGTCTGTCATTGCCGAAGTGAATACAAGAGACAAGGATGCGCCCAATCTCACATGGAAAAATCTGTTTGGGTTAGTCTCGAGCACCCATTGAGATGAGCGCTTTGGTTCAAACATCACAAAAGCCAGCCTATGTGGCCCCGGTGCAAAGCTTCAGCAAGCGCCGGGTGATCGCTTTCATTGCCATGGTCTTTGGCATGTTTATGGCCATTCTTGATATTCAGATTGTGTCGGCCTCACTGGCGGAAATACAAGCGGGCCTGTCGGCAAGTTTGGAAGAAATCTCCTGGGTGCAAACAGCCTATCTCGTAGCCGAAGTGGTGATGATTCCGCTCTCGGGATTTCTCTCACGCGCTTTTTCAACACGTGTTGTCTTTGTTGCCTCGGCAGCGGGCTTTACGATAGCTAGTCTGCTCTGTGCCTTTTCAGGCTCCATAGGAGAAATGATTTTCTGGCGCGCAGTGCAGGGCTTTATCGGCGGAGGCATGATTCCCACAGTCTTCTCTGCTGCATTTTCGATTTTCCCACGCGAGAAACAATCTATCGTCACACCGGTGATTGGCCTAGTGGCAACACTCGCCCCCACCATTGGTCCGACATTGGGAGGGTTGTTGACCGATGCCTTTTCCTGGCACTGGTTATTCCTCGTCAATGTGCCTCCCGGCATTGCTGTGTGCCTGATTTGCTGGGCGATGATTGATTTTGATGAACCTGAACTCTCGCTCCTCAAAGGCTTTGACTGGACCGGCCTTGCCGGCATGGGTGTGTTTCTTGGTGCACTCGAATATGTGCTCGAAGAAGGCCCTGGAAAAGGTTGGTTTGACTCTGAAGTAATTATGATCGCGGCAGCTATATCAACTCTGGGGGGGCTAGTGTTCTTCTGGCGAGCCTTCACCGTCGCAAATCCGATTGTCGATCTCACTGCATTCAAGGATCGTAATTTCTGGACAGGCTCTCTTTTCTCTCTGACTTTGGGCGTGGGGCTCTATGGCCTGACCTATCTCTATCCCGTCTATCTGGCGCGTGTGCGCGGATATTCGGCATTGATGATTGGCAATACAATGTTTGTTACCGGCATTTGCAGCTTTCTGTCGGCTCCCATTGTTGGTCGGCTCTCGACCAAAATTGATCCGCGTCTGATGATTGGTCTTGGCTTTATTGGTTTTGCTGCAGGTACATTTCAAGCCTCTTATGTGACCAAGGACTGGGACTTTTATGAATTGCTTCTGCCGCAAATTCTGCGCGGAGTCGGTCTCATGTTCTGCATTGTTCCGATCACCAGTATTGCCTTGGGCACTTTGCCGCCGCAGAAATTGAAAAATGCATCAGGCTTGTTTAACTTGACTCGTAATCTGGGCGGCGCGATCGGCCTCGCCCTGATCAATACCCTTCTGAATGATCGCACAGATCTGCATCTGGCCCGCTTGCACGAATCTCTGTCATGGGGTCACACAAAGGCGGAAGAAACACTTGCCAATCTCACCCAGGCCTATGCCACACTTGGTTCGGATGCAGAATTGGCGGCTTTAAAGAGAATGGCTTTATTAGCGCGCCGCGAGAGTCTTGTTATGGCTCTGGGTGATGTCTTTTTCGTCCTGACCATAGCCTTTTTCTTGCTTGTTCCGCTGGTCTTTATTATGCGGCGTCCGCGCCCCTTTGGTTCAAATGCCGGGCATTAGCCCGGCATTGTGCATTGGCTGAACAGAAGACCTAGACGGCTGGCCCCACCAATTGCGGATTACGAATAACGCCGGTGAGTTCTGAATCTGGCAGAGCCATAATTGCAGCCTCATCGAAGAAATCATTCATTCTGGAGGCAACGCCTGTCTCGCGAATGGCCTCGAGCCATTTGCGATGAATACGCGGATCCTGATCCTCATATTCAATCTGCCTGCCCCCTTCTTTAACGGACGTTGAGCCGCCACCTTCGCCACTCACTCGGCGATAGGAAATGAAGGGATAGCGCCGTGAGCCAAGGCTACAAGCCAGATAACGTGCAGGCTTGTCGCATGTGTTGAAATGTTGATGGAACATCCAGAAGGGCGGCGTATACATAATGCCGTGCCGCCAGGGAATCTCGACAAACTTTTCATCGCCATCATACCAGAGCAAGGAATAGCCTGTCCCATCGACTGCATGCACATGCGTGCCGGCTGCGTGGCGATGCGCTTTTTTATAACGGCCTGTGGGAATTTCCGATGAATGCGCATGCATGGTGCCATCGGCAAGGATGAAGGAAACATTGAGCGATCCCTTGCCGCGTGCATCGAGCTCATAGAGCTTGAAGCTCGTCAGATCATGCACGAAATTCGTCTCCCACACATTCAGGGTTGCGACCTTTCCCCCGCGTTGATAAGCGGTATGATCACCATCGCCATCAAAATGCTTGGACAGGCCCGTGCGCTCGGGAAATTGCGCCTCATTGGCAAAGACAAAATCGAGATTGTGATAGAGATTGATGGTCAACGGCGCATCATTCGTGCAGGACAAACGCGCTGACTCCTGCCCCGACCCGTTGAAGATTTGATATTTGCAATTGAGCGGCACAGCAAACAAGGCCTTCGGGCCCCATTCGAATGTGCGCGTTTCGCCATTGGGCAACCAGACAATGGTGGAGCCATGGCCTGCCAAAACATAGAAGAAGGCTTCATAGAGATGCTTGATCGGCGCAGTCTTGCGACCGGGCTCAACTTCGATCACATAATTGGCCATGAAATCGCCGCGCCCATGCGTATGAGCAAAACAACCCTTGGCATCATAGCGATCCCAGCGCTTGGTCTCGAGCGCCAGAAGATCTAGCCCGAAATCCTGATGGATCGGAATATTCTCGCCCTTGGCCCAATCTACATAAGGATCGAGCAGAAAACGTGAGGTGACGCCAACGGGGTCTTGCGGTGCTCCAGACATAATGGCTCCAGGCTCAATAAGTGAATATTCACCTGCAGACATAATTCCAATATTTGGCAATCTCTGCAGGCTTCAAGGTACTGGTAGAAAGATCAAGGCGCCGAGTCTTGGGGCTCGGCCACCTTTTTAGATCGCCGGGCCTTTGAGTGTCGGGGTCTGGATAACGCCCGTCAGCTGTTCTTTTGGAATGGCCATAATTGCTGGCTCATCAAACAGATCACTCATTTTTGAGGCAATGCCGGTCTTTTGGATCTCTTCAAGGAATTTGCGATGAATGCGCGGATCCTGATCTTCATATTCAATCTGGCGTCCACCCTCTTTCACCGATTTCGAGCCGCCACCCTCTGTGCTCACGCGGCGCAGCGAGATGAAGGGATAACGTGCGCTTCCAATCGCACAGGCCAGATAGCGCGCAGGCTTGTCGCATGTGTTGAAATGCTGATGGAACATCCAGAACGGCGGCGTATACATAATACCGTGACGCCAGGGGAGTTCGACAAACTTGTCATCGCATTCATACCAGAGCAGGGAATAGCCTGTCCCATCGACGGCATGCACATGTGTGCCCGCTGCATGGCGATGCGCCTTTTTATAGCGACCAACGGGTATCTCTGATGTATGCGCATGCATTGTTCCATCGGCCATTTGGAAGAATACATTCATCGAGCCTTTGCCGCGCGCATCAAGCTCATAGAGCTTGAAGCTCGTCAGATCATGCACAAAATTTGTCTCCCACACATTGATCGTCGCTTTATTGCCAGTGCTGCGACCAAAGGAATCATGATCGCCCTCGCCATCAAAATGCTTGGCCTGGCCTACGCGTTCTGGAAATTTAAAATCATTGGCAAAGACGAAATCCAGATTGTGATAGAGATTGATGGTAATGGGCGCATCATTGGTGCAAGAAAAACGCGCTGATTCCTGTCCCGAGCCATTGAAGATTTGATATTTGCAATTGAGTGGGACGGCGAACATCGCCTTTGGTCCCCATTCAAAAGTGCGCGTGCTGCCATCCGGCAACCAAACAATGGTGGAGCCATGGCCGGAGAGGACAAAGAAGAAACATTCATAAAGATGTTTGATTGGCGCTGTCTTGCGGCCAGGTTCGACTTCAAGCACATAATTGGCCATGAAATCACCGCGTCCATGCGTATGGGCAAAGCAACCTCTGGCATCAAAGCGATCCCAGCGTTTGGTTTCCAGCGCCAAAAGATCATGGCCAAAATCCAGATGGATCGGAATGCCCTCGCCATTGGCCCAGTCCATATAAGGATCAAGAAGGAAACGAGAGGTGAGCCCGACTGGATCTTGTTTGTTATCGGTGGACATGGACACTCCCTGAATTGATTACTGCGCTTTCTTTTGCCCCCCTGCTGACCCTTTGGCAAGAGCGCAGCTGCATGTGGACAATCTGTGCCAAAGCACTCTGGACAGCGCGCCGCCCAGCCTTCAATCTGGGTCGGACCCATTTGCATGCCTAGTTATGTCTTCAAACTGGCGGAATTATGGAAGATCTCAGAACTATTGCCGTCACGCGCAAAGATGGCTGCGCAACCATCCGCTTCTCCCCGCCACTTCTGGTGCATAAGGATGGGCAAAGCATTCGCCCCGGTCGTCATCGGGAATTGGGTATAGCACTGGATCGTTTGCGCTTTGATAATGAGATTCGCGTCATCGTTATCACCGGCGAAGATGATATTTTCTGCATGACGGGGGTCAATCATCCTCATTTTCACGGCCATACTCCGGATCATACCTGGGATGGCTTGCAGGCACTCCAGCATACATTCCAGCCTGTCTCTTATACACATCTGACGCTGCCGACGATACTCCTTGTGTAGATCTCGGTGGTCGCCG
>OMIJ01000153.1 GCA_900299065.1 Hyphomicrobiales bacterium | reverse complement strand
CCTTCGATTCCTATGCCTTTCGGGCACGCATTTTGCGCCGTGTCGATGAGGTGCAGATGTCAACGCAATTGCTGGGATCGAATTTGCGCATTCCGGTTTTGTTTGCGCCTATGGGCTCGATGGATTCCTTTGTTGAAGGCGGCGGTGCGACTGGTGTTGAAGCGGCGTGCCGGTTTGGCACTGTGCCGATTGTCAGTTCTGTCACCCCGCCTAGTCCACAGGCCTGTGCGCGTGTGGCGGAAGGCGATAAATGGTTTCAACTTTATGTGCGCGGTGATGCGGCCTGGGCCAAAGAACAGGTTCAGCAGATCAAAGCTGCGGGCTATAAGGCCTTGCTGCTGACTGTTGATACGGCGGTTTATAGTATTCGTGAGCGCCAGATTGCCGAGCGCTGGTTGCCGCCAACCCAGCGCGGCCCCAAAGGGCCTGATTATGGCGCGATGTTTGATTGGGATCTGGCCGCTCGGATCAAAGATATGGCTGGTATTCCGGTGTTTTTGAAAGGCATCCAGACGGCCGAGGATGCCGAACTCTCGTTACAAAAAGGCTTTGATGCCATTTATGTGTCCAATCATGGCGGGCGACAATTGGACCACAGTCTTGGTACGCTCGATATGCTGCCCGAGATTGTCGAAGTGATTGGCGGGCGTGTTCCTGTGATTGTTGATGGATCTGTTTCGCGCGGGTCTGATATTGTCAAGGCTCTCGCTTTGGGGGCCAGTGCTGTGGCTGTGGGGCGCTTGCAGGCCTATGCTTTGGCTGCGGCTGGCGTTGAAGGGGCGATCCAATTGCTCACTATTCTGGAGAAGGAATTGCGCACGACCATGGCTTTGCTGGGCGTGACCACGATTGATCAGATCAATAAGGATTATCTCAAGCGCGTTGCGCCGCCTGCGCATGCGCAAGGGCCCTTTCCGCATTTACCCAAGCATATACGCATTTAATCCAAATCAGATATGACGCGCCAGCGTCAGAACACTGACAGCTAAAGGGGAGATTTATGCAAATTCTACGTTTCAATTCCGATCAGATTGGCGTTGTCAAAGGTGATCATGTCGTCGATATCAGCTCGCTCATTCCTCATATCGATATTCGCGGCGGGCAGAATGCGATGGAAGAATTGATCGGGAATTTCGATCATTACAAAAAGGATATTGCAGCTTTGCTAGCCTCAAAGCCCGGCGTGCCTTTGGCGCAAATCAAATTGCTACCGCCTTTGGTGCGGCCGGGGCGCGTCATGGCGGCCTTTGCCAATTATCTCGATGATCCATCTCGCACAAAGGACAGCGTGACGATCGAGTTTTTTCACAAATGCTCAACTCTTGTCGGGCCGGGTGGCTTGATTGAGCTTCCCGAAATCCCTCAGGTCACAGTCTATCAGGCCGAAGCAGAGCTTGCCTTTGTGATTGGCAAGCCCGCCCATCGCGTGTCAGAAGCGCAGGCGATGGATCATGTGTTTGGCTATATTCCTTTCTTCGATGTGTCTGCGCGTGGTCTTAATCGGCGCAGTCAATTGCTCGGCAAGGGGCAGGAAACATTTGCCGCTTGTGGGCCTTGGATTACAACAGCTGATGAAATCGCTGATCCTTTAGCGCTCAATGTCAAATCATGGATCGCAGGCACTTTGCGACAGGATTATGAAACCAAATATATGGCGCATTCGATTTCTGCGCAGATTGCCTGGCTCAGTCAATTTGTGCATTTGCGCCCCGGCGATATCATCGCCACGGGCGTTTATCATGAAGGTCTGTGGCCAATTAATGTGGGCGATACGATTGAGATTGAAATCTCAAAGCTCGGTCGCGCCTCATTCAATGTGGGCGGTGATAGTGCCTTCAAGCATATTAATTTCAGGCCCGGTGGCGGCGGTGGCGGTGTGCCAATGACGCGGGTTTAAAACTCAGCGGCCCTGAAACTGCGGTTTGCGCTTGGCAGCAAAAGCTGCCTGGCCTTCTTGATAATCTGCACTGTCGAAACACGCCTGCACAAGCGCATGAGCCGAAGCGAGATCGCGTCTGGCCTCTGGCTTGCTGAGTTCGCGTAGTGAATTTTTGATCGCACGCAAGGTCAGCGGGGCATTGGTGGCGATTTCGCTGAGATAATCTTCTGCCTGTTTGGCAAAATCCTCAGTGAAGATCTGATTGATAAGGCCAAGACGTAGACCTTCCTGTGCATTGGCTATGCGCGCAGATAAGAGAAGGTCGCTTGCGGCATTGAGTCCGATCTTCGATACCATAGTTTCAATATTGGCATGCGCATACCCAAGGCCGAGACGTGCGGCGGGAATACGAAAGCGCGCAGTGCTGTCACTCAAGCGTATATCGCAGCACAGAGCCAATGCCAGACCACCGCCAAAGCAAATGCCCCTGATCAAAGCTATGCTGGGTTTGTTAGCATTTAGGAGCGCGTTGAAGGCTGCGCTCACGGCCTCTTCATAGGCTTTCACCGAGGCGGGATCATTGCGCTTGACTTGAAATTGCGAAATATCGGCGCCTGCGCAAAAGGCTTTCGTTCCCTCACCGATGAGTGACATGACGCGTATAGCCGGATCAGCTTCAGCGCGCTCGATCGAATCGGCCAAAGCCAGCCACATATCATAGGACATTGCGTTGAGCTTGTCGGGTTGATTGAGCGTGAGGCGTGCAATGCCATTGCTTGATTCATAGACTATGCAGCCCATGGCTTGCTCCTGTTGAGGTTCACGCATTGATGTGTCTGGCAATATATTCGCCAATCGCCATACTTGATGTGAGTCCCGGACTTTCAATACCGTATAGCGCAATCAGACCAGGCACATTATGACTTCTGGCATCCTGAATCAGGAAATCGGCATCGGGCTCGCCGGGGCGGGTGATTTTGGGCCTTACGCCAGAATAATCCGGGTTCAAGTCTCCATCGCGCAGGCCCGGCCAATATTTACGAATGGCAGCGTAGAATTTTTCTGCGCGTTGCGGGTTCACTCGATAATCAATGTTGCGATCATCACTCTCTTCGAGCCATTCGACATCAGGACCGAATTTGCCGCGCCCGGATAAATCGAGCGTGAGATGAATCCCAAGCCCGCCGGGTTCTGGCACGGGATAGATGAGATGAGAAAAGGGTGCGCGGCGCGAGAGAGAGAAATAATTGCCCTTGGCAAAGCCATAGGCAGGAATGCTCTGACTTGGCAGGCCGTGCAGATTTTTTGCCAAGCGTGGCATGGCAAGGCCAGCACTTAGGATGAGATGATTGGCACTGATCTGCATGGGGTCAGGTCCACCGATCTGCAGATGGAACATGCCATTCTCAATGCGGCCATGCTCGAGCGCAGACTGAAAGGCAAAAGCGCAGCCATGGGCCTCGGCATCGCCTTGCAAGGCCAGCATCAAGGCATGGGAATCAATGATGCCGGTTGAAGGGGAGTGCAGCGCCATCACGCCTTCCACCTCTGGCTCCATGGCTTTCAGGCTCGCTCTGTCGATGAGGGTGAGATCATCAACACCATTGGCTTTAGCCTTGGCTTGAATGGCGAGCACTTGATCGAGCTGGTCAGGGCTGGCGGCAACGAGCAATTTGCCACAGCGTTGATGTGGGATTTTGTGCGATTGGCAAAATTCATAAAGCGCCTTGCGGCCCGCAAGGCAGAATTGCGCCTTGAGGGAATCCTTTGGGTAATAAATGCCGGCATGAATGACCTCGCTATTGCGCGAGGAAATGCCCTGGCCAATGCTCTTATTGGCTTCGAGTACCAGAGTTTCGCGGCCCCCGAGTGCGAGTTGGCGGGCAATTGCAAGACCCACAACGCCTGCCCCTATAATCAGGCAATCTATGTCCGCGCTGCGCGCCATTCGATCCATTTGCTCCAAACTTGCGTATTAAAACTGCCTTAGGGCTTCATTTTAGTGCTGGCAAGCTTATCCAGGGTCAGAATAAGGCGGCTTTACCCCGTTTGAGGCCTTTGATTTGCTTTTTTCTTGCCTTTGGCTGTTAGATCAGGCATCGGCAGAGCCAAGAAACATGCATGAGGCTTCGCCCTCAAATTGGAGAGTACAGATGAAATTTCAGATCAGAGGCTTGATTGCTCTGGTTGCTCTAGGGCTGGCATCAGGCTCAGCTTTAGCCCAGACCCCGGCGGAGTTTTACAAGGGCAAGACGGTTGATCTCTATGTCGGCTATTCGACTGGCGGCGGCTATGATGTCTATGGCCGTATTGTTGCGCGTTTCATGGGTCGGCACATTCCCGGCAATCCCACAGTTGTGGTGAAAAATATGGATGGTGCGGGCTCCATGCGCGCAGCCAATTACCTCTATAATGTTGCCCCCAAGGATGGCACCGCCTTTGGTACTGTTGCTCGTGGATTGGCCTTTGATACTCTGTTTGGTCTGCAAGGCGCACAATTTGATGGCACGAAGTTCAGCTGGATTGGCAGCGCTAATGATGAAGTGAGCGTCTGTGTTGGCTGGAATGCAACCAGCGGCATTACCAAATTCGATGATCTCAAGACCAAGCAAATGATTGTGGGCGGTACGGGCGGCTCTGCTGATACGGATCAATTCCCGCGCATCATAAATGCAGTGCTTGGTACAAAGATGAAGCTGGTTGTGGGCTATCCCGGCGGCAATGAGGTCAATCTGGCGATGGAGCGCGGCGAAGTGCAGGGGCGTTGCGGCTGGTCCTGGTCAAGCGTGAAATCAACGCAGGCTGGTTGGCTGAAGGACAAGAAGATCAATATTCTTGTGCAATTGTCGCTGTCTAAGCATGCTGACCTTCCCGATGTGCCGCTGATTATGGATTTGGCACAAACCGAAGAGCAGAAGCAGATATTCCGTCTGATCTTTGCCCGTCAGGTTCTGGGTCGTCCCTTCCTCGGGCCCCCCGGCATACCGGCTGATCGTCTGACCGCATTGCGCACAGCTTTCATGGATACGATGAAAGATCCCGATTTTCTGGCTGAGGCTGATAAGCTGAAACTTGAAATCACCGCTGTGCCCGGCGAGACATTGCAGAAGATCGTGCAAGAAGCCTATGCAACCCCTAAGGATGTGGTTAAGAAGGCGGCTGAAATGATCGCGATTGATGACAAGGCCAAATAAGGGCTCATCACCCTGACCAAAATAAAAGGATCTGAAGCTCTGCTTCAGATCCTTTTTTATTGGGCTGCCTTCGCAGGCTTAGTGATGATGCTCCATGGAATGGTTCATCTCTTCTTTCATTTTGTCATTAGGGGCTTTGCTCGCATCGGGGCTGCGCGCACCCATTGGGGCGATGGTGAAATCAACATCGACTTTGCCGGCTTTTTCGAAAATGAGGGTTGCGGCAAAATGGCCGCCCTGTTCCAATGGCTTTTTCAAATCCAACAACATGAGATGATAGCCATTGGGCTCCAAAGTAACTTTGGTGCCGGGCTTGATTTCGAGGCCATTGGCCAGCGGGCGCATGACCATGACATTGCCCTCCATGCGCATCTCATGCAGTTCGATTTTGCCTGCCTGTGGGCTGGTGACGCCTATGAAGCGATCCGCCTCAGCGCCCGTATTGGTAATGGTCAGATAGGCTCCGCCCACAGGTGCGCCCTTGGGCGTTGCGCGTGACCAGGGGGTGGAGATCTGTAATTTATCCAAAGTGAAACTGGTTTGGGCTTGGGCGGTTCCGATTGTGCCCGACAAGGGGGCAATCGGACCAAGGGTAAGGGCAAGAGCCAGGCCGGCGCAAAGTGACAATGAGCGTGACGTCATGAGCATGAGGATCCAGTCAGGATTATGGGTAAACGACCCTAACATATTGAAAATATAATGGTCGGAGTGAGAGGATTCGAACCTCCGACCCCCTCGTCCCGAACGAGGTGCGCTACCAGGCTGCGCTACACTCCGACTAACGGCAACAATCACCGAAACCTGGAAAGTGCCGATCTTATAGCGATGCCGGCAGGGGCCGACAAGGGGCAATTCGATCTGCCTACCGCTTCAGGGCAGTGCCGGATGAGTGGAGTAATCCAAGGATTGGCAGGTCTTTAACCCCTAAGAGCAGATAAATGACAGAGACATATTGCGAGCTTGCAGCTGTGGCTCTATGGTCCGCTCGCATTGCTGAGGGATTCTCTGGCAATGGGCTATTGGGGCGTCGCCAAGCGGTAAGGCAGCGGATTTTGATTCCGCCATACGGAGGTTCGAATCCTCCCGCCCCAGCCATGCATTTCATAATGGTCAGACATTTGCGACCAGTCGTGTAAAAAGCCGCTTTTATAGGGCTTTTTACGCATTAGATTTGTAGCCCAGATTTTTCTGGCCTTTATTTCACTAAAATTTCCCGAGTTTTTAAGCCCAGTCTGGTGGGTTGATTTTGAAATCTCCGGTATTCCTGTGTCTATACGCCCAGACCAGTTATCAGGGGGGCAGACGAGTTTAAGGAAGCCAATTTTGGAAATAGCGCTATTCAAAATGACGAATATTACTGAAGCGCTTCATGTCCATTATCCCTCCCTGAGTAGTCCGTGAATATGAACGAGGGTGCTAATAGAGCTTATCTTAATGGTTCAGCAGGATGCGTTCCTGATCTGACCACTTATGTGGCAGGGCGCGCGCGAGGCCAGAGACCGTAAGCCTGCTGGGTGCTGTTCCGTTTGCGATAGCGGAAATGATGCGTGGCGACAGATAGGCAAGTGGTAATAGGAAGCGGACGTGGCGCTCGGCAAAATTCTCAGTTGCTGCGATCTCATCCAACGTGACAATCTCTTTTGAGAAAAGCCTTTCCCTCCAAATTTGTGCCCTGGCTATAGCATGAAGAAGTTTTTGCCGGGTCTCTTTGTCTATTGTGCCGGAGTGTGTTGGTTGATGCGCTACGCCTCTGGTACTTATTAACTTGGGAGCGTAGGAGACCGTCAGAGTATCTGTATTGGGTAGATCGTGTGTTTTAACTTCTAACCTGTCAGCATAAACTGTGATTCTTGAGATATAAGCTTTTGCAATATCGAGGTCACTCGTTTGGTCTGAAGTGTCCATTCGCTCCTTGAGTAACTTGAGTACGAGCGCCTCGACATCGGGTGCGGTTACTCGTGCAACCGATCCCGCTAAGTCCTTTTGATTCTGCAGAAGCGCATGAGAAACATAGTAACGGTAACGAACACCTTTTTT
>OMIJ01000152.1 GCA_900299065.1 Hyphomicrobiales bacterium | reverse complement strand
TGAGCACAGAGGCAATCAGCTCATTGTCGAGAATGATCACTTTGCTGGCAAGGTTGCCGATCCCATTCTGGGCCGCGACCTTCTGTGTAAAGAGCGTAAACCCGCCCGAGACGAGTGCCGTATAAGTTCCATGCGCTCGCATGGTCGCAACCAATTCCTTTGCGCCAGATGTCAGGCGAATACGCTCTTGATAAACGCGCTCAATTATATCGGCCTCAAGACCCTTCAGCAGAGCCACACGCTCCCTGAGTGCGGGTTCAAATTCAATTTCGCCCCGCATGGCTCGTTCCGTAATGGCCGCAACATGGCTTTTCATCCCGGCAAAATCGGCAAGCTCATCTATGCATTCTTGCCCAATCATGGTGGAATCCATATCGGCAAGAAAGAGCTTCTTGCGCCGCCCCTCTGCAGGCTGGACAATGACATCCAGCGCGGCGCCATTGAGCTGTTGGCGCAAATGATCAGCCAATTGCTTCTTGTCGATGGCACCATCCAAAGGCACAGAGAGATCGGCGGCAATCTGCGGGGCAAGCCAATGGGCCGCAGAGGTGCCCGGCAAATGCGCGGCAAGGGCGTCAATATGCGCCTGCCGCAAGAGAGCCTGGGCCGGATGTGAAACTAAAGTGACAATATGCAACATGCGCTATGCCCGGTTGATCGAGACCCTGTTATAAGCAGCTCATGCCAATGACAGATCAGGCCCCGATTTCAGCTTTCCTCATCGCAGGCCCGACGGCCAGCGGCAAGTCGGCTCTGGCGATCAGACTGGCTGAACGTTTCAATGGCTGTGTCATAAATGCCGATTCCATGCAGGTCTATCGCGATCTGCACATTATCACCGCCCGCCCCGACCCAATTGATCTTGATCGTGCCCCGCATGAGCTCTTTGGCCATGTCGATGGCGCGGTGAACTATTCTGTCGGCCTCTGGCTAAAGGATATTGAGGCCTGCCTGGCCTTGGTCCGACAAAAGGGACAATTACCCATAGTGATTGGCGGGACAGGGCTCTATTTCAAAGCCCTCACACAGGGCATATCCGACATCCCCCCCGTTCCCGAGGCTTTGCGCGAAGAATTGCGCACTCAATTTCAACCCCTCAGCGCGCCTGAACTACATGAAAAACTTTCAGCCCTCGATCCAGCCATGGCACAACGCCTGCGCCCGAGCGATAGCCAGCGCTTGATGCGAGCATTGGAAGTCAAGGTCGCGACTGGCCGCAGCCTGCTGGAGTTTCAAGGCCGCCGCTCTTTACCCCTTTTGAATATTGAACACTGCATGCCGCTCTTTCTCGCCCCCGAGCGAGGATTGCTCAATAACCGCATCAATGCCCGTTTTGATCTGATGATGGAGCAAGGCACTCTGTCTGAGGTGGAAGCTTTGGTCAGCCGCCAATTGGACCCTGCCCTGCCCGTCATGCGCGCCCATGGCGTGCCAGGGCTCATTGCTTATTTGAGGGGCGAGATGAGCCTGGGCGAGGCCATTGATAAGGGCAAACGTGACCCCCGCCATTATGCCAAGCGGCAATTCACCTTCATCCGCCATCAATTACCGCAATTCCACTGGATTTCGCCCCAAAACTCCGAAGCCGAGATCGACCGCCTCTTGCTGCACGCCTCTTCTGTGCAGGCTTGACGCGCCTGCAGCGCGGGGGTATCAATAGGCTGTGAACAGAGGAATAGCTGTGTTGTCATCACGACTCGTAGTATTTTTGGCGCCGGAGACAGGACGGGATTGACCCCGTAATCCTGCAACCGGCGCATGCCAAGGCCCCCTGAGGGCCTTTTTTATTGCCCGGATTTCCAGCAGAGTGATGACCCAGTTCAGGAGGATGAGTACCATGTCGAAACGACAGATGACCGGTGCGGAAATGGTGGTCGAGGCCTTGAAGGATCAAGGTGTCGATGTTGTGTTTGGCTATCCTGGCGGCGCGGTTCTGCCCATTTATGATGCCATTTTTCAGCAAAACCACGTTCGTCACGTTCTGGTGCGTCAGGAAGGCGGCGCAGCCCATGCCGCTGAGGGCTATGCACGCTCTACTGGCAAGGTTGGTGTGCTGCTGGTGACCTCCGGCCCCGGCGCAACCAATGCGGTGACTGGCCTCACCGATGCTCTGCTGGATTCCATTCCTCTGGTCTGCTTCACCGGACAAGTGCCGACCCATTTGATTGGCTCGGATGCTTTCCAGGAATGCGACACCGTCGGCATTACGCGCCATTGCACCAAGCATAATTATCTGGTGCGTAGCATTGAAGATCTGCCGCGGATTCTGCATGAGGCCTTTTATGTTGCCTCACACGGACGCCCGGGTCCTGTGGTGATTGATCTGCCAAAAGATATTCAGTTTGCAACTGGCTGGTATGAAAAGCCTGAAATCACTGCGCATAAAACCTATAAGCCGCGCTTGAAGGGCGATGCTGCCAGCATTCTGCAAGCAGTTGAGATGATGGCGAAGGCCAAGCGCCCCGTTTTCTATACTGGGGGCGGTATTATCAATTCAGGTCCGCTGGCCTCTAAACTCATCCGTGACTTTGTCGCACTGACAGATTTTCCAATTACCTCAACCTTGATGGGACTTGGAGCCTATCCGGCTTCGGGCAAGAATTGGCTTGGCATGCTGGGTATGCACGGCACATATGAAGCCAATCACACCATGCATGATTGCGATTTGATGATTTGCGTGGGCGCGCGGTTTGATGATCGCATCACCGGACGCCTCGATGCTTTTTCGCCTCACTCAAAGAAGATTCATATTGATATTGATCCCTCCTCGATCAATAAAAATGTCCGTGTTGACCTGCCGATCGTGGGTGATTGCGCCCATGTCTTACAAGACATGATGGAGGTCTGGAAAGAGCGGAGTCTGAAAACTGACAAAGCCGCTTTGACAGAATGGTGGAAACAGATCGAGATCTGGCGCGGGCGAAAATCCTTGGCCTATCGCCCATCCAAGACCAATATCAAACCACAATATGCCATCCAGCGCTTGTATGAACTCACGCGCGATAAGGATTGCTACATCACAACAGAAGTCGGCCAACATCAAATGTGGGCGGCACAATATTATCATTTCGAGGAACCCAATCGCTGGATGACCTCGGGTGGCCTTGGCACAATGGGCTATGGCTTGCCTGCCGCCATTGGCACACAAATGGCGCATCCCGATGCCTTGGTGATCGACATTGCGGGCGACGCATCCATCTTGATGAACATTCAGGAAATGTCGACGGCCAAACAATATCGCTCCAATGTGAAAATCTTCATCCTCAACAATCAATATATGGGCATGGTGCGCCAATGGCAGGAATTGCTGCATGGCGGACGTTATGCGGAAAGCTACACGGAATCCTTGCCTGATTTCGTGAAACTTGCCGAGGCCTATGGCGCCAAGGGCATTCGCTGCTCAGACCCCAATGATCTTGACCGTGCGATCAAGGAAATGATCGAAACGCCCGGCGTTGTGGTTTTTGATTGCATCATCGAAGCCGAGGAGAATTGTTTCCCGATGATCCCGTCAGGCAAGGCTCATAATGATATGATCTTGGCTGAACTGGGCGATGATGGCGGACTCGAGATCGGCTCCATTATCGATGAAAAGGGCAAAATGCTTGTCTGATATGACGCGCACGATCAGACTTATTTCTCTAGACGGATCTTTATCATGAATGCTCCTGCACCCCTTCCCCCATCGCCCTATTCTTCGGCTCTGGGCAAATCAAATGTCGAGAGCCATACCCTTGCTGTCATTGTTGACAATGAGCCTGGCGTGCTGGCACGTGTCGTCGGCCTCTTCTCGGGACGTGGCTATAATATTGAAAGTCTCACAGTTGCAGAAGTGGCGCATGGCGAGCATCTGTCGCGGATCACTATTGTGACATCTGGACCGCCGGAAGCCATTGAGCAGATCGGTCATCAATTAGAGCGTATCGTCCCTATTCACAAAGTCACCGATCTGACTTTGACAGGCAGAGCCATTGAGCGCGAATTGGCCATGATCAAAGTGCGCGGCAAAGGGGATGAGCGCAGCGAAGCTCTTCGACTGGCCGAGGCTTTTCATGCCAAGCTGATAGACGCGACAACCGAAAGCTTCGTCTTTGAATTGACCGGCAAGCCCAACAAAATTGATGATTTTGTCGAGCTTATGCGGCCCCTGGGGCTAGTGGAAATTGCCCGGACCGGAGTTGCTGCCATTACACGCGGGCCCATGGCCATGTAGGCTTATGACCCCTGATTTACTGAATTTATTGGGCTTTTTATTTATTCTGGCCCGGCAAATGCAGTTTTCGATCAAAATTCGCCCTTCAGAGGACGAATTTTTTGCCGCCAAAGGCAGAGCCCCTTTGACGTCAGCCTCATCGGTGCTTAGAACGCACCTGTCACACATTGCAGCGGGGGGACCGCTGCCCTCATCAGAAAGCTTCAGTCATGCGTGTCTATTATGATCGGGATGCCGACATTAATCTCATCAAGGGCAAGAAAGTTGCCGTTGTCGGCTATGGTTCACAGGGCCATGCCCATGTTCTCAACATGCGTGAATCGGGCGTCAAGGACGTCGTTGTTGCGCTACGCGCTGGCTCCCCCTCGGCCAAAAAGGCTGAAGGCGAAGGCCTGAAGGTGATGGAAGTCGCCGATGCGGCCAAATGGGCAGATGTGGTGATGATGCTCACACCTGATGAATTGCAGGCTGACATTTATCGCGAGAGCCTTGCTCCCAATATGAAGAAGGGCGCTGCGCTCCTCTTCGCACATGGCTTGAACGTGCATTTCAATCTGATCGAGCCTCGCAAGGATCTCGACGTTTTGATGGTTGCCCCCAAGGGCCCCGGCCACACCGTGCGCTCTGAATACAAGCGCGGCGGCGGCGTGCCCTGCCTTGTGGCGATTGCTCAAGATGCCTCGGGCAATGCTCATGATCTTGGCCTGTCCTATGCCTCTGCCATTGGCGGTGGCCGCGCGGGCATTATCGAAACCACGTTCAAGGAAGAATGCGAAACCGATCTCTTCGGCGAACAAGTTGTTCTGTGCGGCGGTCTGGTCGAACTCATCCGCGCTGGCTTCGAAACACTCGTGGAAGCTGGCTATGCTCCCGAAATGGCTTATTTCGAATGCTTGCATGAAGTGAAGCTGATTGTTGACCTCATCTATGAGGGCGGCATTGCCAACATGAACTATTCCATCTCGAACACCGCTGAATATGGCGAATATGTCACCGGCCCACGCATCATCACACCCGAGACAAAGGCTGAGATGAAGCGCGTTCTTGACGACATTCAGACCGGCAAATTCACCCGCGACTGGATGCTCGAAAACAAGGTCAGCCAGACCTCGTTCAAGGCCACACGCGCCAGAGCAGCCGCTCATCAGATCGAAGATGTCGGCGCCAAACTGCGCGCTATGATGCCCTGGATCTCGAAGAACAAAATGGTCGATAAAGAACGCAATTGATCAAATTGCTCTGATCCTCACACATTCAAAAGCCGCCTTAGGGCGGCTTTTTCTTTTCGGATCTCAATCTATAGCCAAATCGGCTTCAGTTCTTTTTGACGAAGCTCTCAAGCACCATTTTGCGCCCCGCTTTATCGAAATCAACACTGAGCTTATTGCCATCGACGAGAACGATTGTGCCATTGCCAAATTTTTGATGAAAGACACGCTCGCCCTTGGTCAATCCAGATTGCGTCGAGGATTTGGCGATCACTTCACCTTCTATCTGCAAAGCGGATCGCGATCCACCTCCCGACCAGGAGCGCCCCTGCCCTCCATTGCGATTTTGTGTCTGTGCATGTGATTGCGCTTGCGCCCGTCTCCAGCCCGGCGTTTCATAGCTGGAAGAAAACTGATCCTGATTGGCAAAGCGCGATTGTGCATAATTGCCATATTGCGAGCTGCTGACAGATTCGACCACCTCAACATGATCATTGGGTAATTCATCAAGAAAGCGCGAGGGGATTGTCGATTGCCAGAGGCCATGAATACGCCGATTGGTGGCAAAATAAATCTTCGCGCGACGCTTGGCTCGCGTAATGCCGACATAGGCAAGCCGCCGCTCTTCTTCGAGACCCGCGCGACCATTCTCATCCAATGATCGTTGATGTGGAAACAGCCCCTCTTCCCAACCGGGCAGAAAGACTGTTTCAAACTCAAGTCCCTTGGCCGCATGCAAGGTCATAATGCTCACGCGCTCGCCTGCATCCTTGCTCTCAGCATCCATCACTAGCGAGATATGTTCAAGGAAGGCGGCAAGATCAGGAAATTCCTCCATAGAGCGAATAAGCTCTTTTAGGTTTTCCAAGCGCCCGGCTGCTTCAGCCGTACGATCCTTCTGCCACATATCCGTATAGCCGGATTCCTCCAGAATGGTCTGCGCCAATTCATGATGCGGCACATTGGGAATGAGATCAGCCCAGCGTGAGAAATCCTGTAACAAAGCGCGGAGAGTCTGCCGCGGCTTGGGCTTGAGCTCCTCGGTCTCGATCATCATGCGCGCTGCCTGGATCATAGGAATGCCCGCAGTGCGCGCATGATCATGCAAGAGCTGCAAAGTGGCATCACCCAAACCGCGCTTGGGAACATTCACAATGCGCTCAAAGGCAAGATCATCCGAGGGCTGTGCAACACAGCGCAAATAAGCCAGAGCATCGCGAATTTCCGCGCGCTCATAAAAGCGCGGCCCGCCAATCACACGATAGGGAAGCCCCAGAGTGATGAAGCGCTCTTCAAATTCGCGCATCTGAAATGAGGCCCGTACCAGAATAGCCACTTCATTGAGCGATTCCTTACGTCGCTGGATCTGCTCAATCTCTTCACCAATAACGCGAGCTTCTTCCTCAGAATCCCACACACCCGTGACGCTTGGCTTTTCACCATCTTCATCTTGCGTGAACAGAGTTTTGCCTAGTCGCGATTGATTATGTGAGATGAGCTTTGCTGCAGTGGCCAGAATATGCCCCGTTGAGCGATAATTATGCTCAAGCCGCACGACAAAGGCGCCGGGAAAGTCTTTTTCAAAGCGCAGAATATTATCAACCTCAGCCCCGCGCCAGGCATAGATGGATTGATCATCATCACCCACGCAACAAATATTGTGAGCCTTTTGCGCCAGCAGCTTCAGCCACAAATATTGCACCACATTCGTGTCTTGATATTCATCAACCAGAATATAGCGAAAGCGGCGCTGATAATCGCTCAACACATCTGGATGATCGCGCAACAGACGCAAGCCCTCAAGCAAGAGATCCCCAAAATCTGCCGCATTGAGAACTTTCAATCGCTCCTGATAAAG
>OMIJ01000151.1 GCA_900299065.1 Hyphomicrobiales bacterium | reverse complement strand
GATCCGCACTACGTATTCTGCCCCTTTTCGAATTGATGATTATCGATATTTATTTTCTTTAAGTTGAGGCTTTGTCCCAAAAGCTCTTCTGGGTCTCTAGTCTCTTATTGTCATCATCGCTCAGATCTTGGGTTTCATGAAAGGGGCTTTTCTTCAGACATATTTCATCGCGCTTGAGAAGAGCGATGATTTTCTTGATACGAAGCTTCTCCTTTTCGGCGCTTTGAGCTGCGTAAGCTGAGACGTGCCGCTCTGGCTTAACTCATTATGCCTGATATACTTGGCTTTGTTTGATCCCGAGCCGATTTGTGATCAGGTAAATTCACCCCTCCGTCACAATCACTTCCTCGCCTTTGATCTCAAAGCGTGTGGCAAAGCCCTGGTTAAGGCTAATCTCGCGCATATAATTCACCACTTCGGCAAAATGCGGATCTCCGGGTTTGGGAAATTCGGGAACGGCATCGCGATCAATCCAGACTGGCAGAATGCTGGTCTCGATCAGGCCTTTTTTGGTGATGTTCAGTTTAACCGCAATACTGCGACGTGAGGCGGGTGGGAAATTATAGGCAGAGTCGAAATCCACCACCCAATCGGGATTGAGGCCCTGGATCTCTTTAAAGCTCTTGCTCTCTGCATGGGCTTTGTCGATCCATAGATCAATTGCGAAATTGCCAAGCGAATAGAAAATCGGTTTGCCTAGATGAAACTCAACGCCTTTGAGGATATGCGCGTGATGGCCCAACACAGCATCTGCGCCAGCTTCAATCGCCGCATATCCCACATCGCGTTGATAATCAGCCACCACAGCTGGGATAAAATGAATGCCCCAATGATGCGAGACAATGACGCTATCGGCTTGTTCTCGCGCGGCACGTATATCAGACTGCATGGCGATGAGATCGCCGCGATGAGGAAATGTTTGGATGCGTGCTGGTGTACCGGGCTGATCATGTTCGATCTGCTCATAATGCGTGAAAGCCCGCATGGGGGCGCAGCCGCCGCTTAGCTCATCGGCCCAATAATTTTGTGGCAAAATTGAGCAATAGGCGAGAAAGGCCACGCGCAGGCCCTTGCGCTCAACAATCACTCGCTGGCGCGCAGCGAGAATATTGTGACCTGCGCCAACAGGTCGGGCATGAGCTTTGCGCAAATTGTCGAGCGTATCCTGCAAGCTCTCCTGTCCCCAATCGAGACAATGATTGCCTGCCACAGAGACAACCTCCAATCCGGCATTGACGAGAGCGGGGGCTATGCTTGGTTTGCCACGCACCGCATGGCGGGCTTGCGGCAGGCGTGAGCCACGCTCGGTCAAATTCATCTCTAATTGACAAAAGCCAATATCATGCGCCTTCAAAATATGGCGCGAGCGATCAAAGCAAGTCGCAGGATCTTCGCGATCTGGCGCAATGTCACCAACGGCAATGAGGGAGATGTGGTCAGCGCTCATATTTTCTCTCAGATGGGATGGTGACAGGCGAGGCGACGTCCCGTGCCATCATCATTGAGCTCGGGGCGAATCTGTGTGCAGATTTCGTCTGCTAAAGGACAGCGGGGATGAAAGGCGCAGCCTTTGGGTGGATCAAGCGGGCTTGGTAATTCGCCCTTTGGCGGCGCGCCCTGTGCGGCCTGATCAGGATCAGAGGGCAGGCAAGAGGCGATCAGCGCTTGTGTATAGGGATGGCGCGGCTGATGGCAAATTGCATCTGCCGGGCCTTGCTCGACAATGCGGCCCAGATACATGACCGCAATCTCATCGCTCATATAGCGCACGGAAGGCAGATCATGGCCTATGAAGAGAAAACCAAGGCCTAAATCATCGCGCAAATCTTTCAGCAGATTCAAAATTTGTGCACGGATTGAAACATCTTGTGAAGATACGCATTCATCTAAAATCATAATACGCGGTTGTGCGGCAAGGGCGCGCGCAATGGCAATACGTTGACGTTGGCCACCAGAAAATTCGGCAGGGAATTTTCTGGCATCTTCACCCGAAAGCCCCACTTTGGCCAGCGCTTGGCTGACGCGCTCCAGCCGCTCGTCTTTTCTTAAGGCGCTATTGAGCAAGGGCTCGCCAATGATATCGCCCACACGCATGCGCGGATCCAGCGAGGAATAGGGATTTTGAAACACAGGCTGAACGGCAAGGCGATAGGCAGCTATATGCGCAGCGTCATGACGCCAGATGTCATGCCCGTCAAATTGCACTATGCCGGAGCTTGGTTGCTCGAGATGGAGCAAGAGGCGGGACAGACTTGTTTTGCCACAGCCGGATTCACCAACCAGACCTAAAGTTACGCCTGTCTTTATTGAGATGTTGATATGATCGACAGCACGCACATTAAGTCTAGGGCGCAAGAGGCCGCTGCTTACAGGATAATCTTTCACAAGATCTTTGCCCAAGAGGATATGTTCGCTCATGAGGCCTCTCGCGGATGCCAGCAGCGCACCATGGCACCATTGGCGAGTTGCGTTTCAGGCGGGGCCTGCTCACAAACTTTATCGGCAGCAGGACAACGCGGCGCAAAGCGACAGGCTGTGGGCTGATCGGGCTTTCGTGAGACGAGGCGCGGGGGTTGCCCCTCAATGGCAGCAAGACGTTTAGCCTCGCCCTGTAATTTTGGTACGCAAGCAATCAATGCGGCCGTGTACCAATGGCGCGGTGTGCGGAATAGATCGCGCACGCGGGCTGTCTCGACAATTTGTCCGGCATATATGACAGCGACGCGATCACACATTTTAGCGACAACGCCAAAATCATGGGTGATAAAAATCATCGCCATGCCCATTTCACGCTGCAAATCTTTCAAAAGATCGAGATATTGCGCCTGTATGGTAACATCCAGAGATGTGGTGGGCTCATCGGCAATCAGCACTTGCGGTTGGCCGATGATGGCGGCTGCGCCGACAATTCTTTGCCGCATGCCTCCGCTGATCTGATGCGGATAGGCATTGATCCTTTGCTCAGGCGAGGCAATGCGCACAGAAGTGAAGGCTTTCAGCACACGGCTTTTCAGACTATCGCGCGAGATCATTTGATGCGCGGTGATCACTTCGCCCACCTGGTCGCCCAGGAGACGAACGGGATTGAGCGAGGCCATGGGATCTTGCAGGATCATCGCCATGCTATGGCCGCGAATAGAGCGCATTTCATCTGCGCTCAGCCCCATCAACTCGCGCCCTTGCAGCTTTATGCTGCCTTCAATCCTGGCATTTTGTGCGGCAGGTGCAAGGCACATCAGCGCCATGCCGAGCGTTGATTTGCCCGAGCCTGACTCGCCCACAATGCCCAAAGTCTCGCCCTGGTTGAGCTCAAATGATATGTCATCAACAGGCGCAAGGCGCGTTTCTTCTGGCCCAAAACTGACGCGCAAATTGCGAACATCAAGCACAATATCATTGCTCATGGTTCGCCCCCCTCACGGCGCAGAGCCGGATTAAGACGATCGGTCAATTCATCGCCAATCATATTGACAGACATAACCACGAGCATAATCGCAAGACCCGGAAACAGGCAGAGCCACCAGGCAGTCGTGAGATAAGATCGGCCGTCTGCGACCATAGTGCCCCAGGAGGGTGTGGGCGGTGGTACGCCAACGCCTAAAAAGCTCAGCGAGGCTTCCAGCACAATCACAGTGCCAACTTGCAAAGTTGCGACCACAATGATCACGCCAGCAATATTGGGTAAAATATGGCGGCGAATGATCTGCAATGCGGACAGGCCCGAGGTGCGCGCCAGATCAATGTAATCCTCACGCATGATGCGCAATGTCTCGCCGCGGGCCATGCGCGCATATTGTGACCAAAGCACAAGGGCAATTACCGCAACCACATTGGTGAAGCTTGGTCCAAACACCACGCCAAAGAGTAGTGCGAGCAGAATGACTGGAATGGAAAGAGCCAGATCAACGATGCGCATGAATATGCGATCTGTCCAGCCACCCTTATATCCAGCAATCACGCCAATAGATGTGCCAATGCTACCTGCAATGCCAATGGCGACAAGACTGACAGTAAGCGAGATGCGCGCGCCATAAATGAGACGGGCCAGCACATCGCGGCCCTGCGCATCCGTTCCCAAAAGATTGGCCCATGTTCCACCTGCCCAGACGGGTGGTTTCAGCCTTTTGCCTAAAGATCCCAGCAAAGGATCGGTGGGTGCAATCCAGGGCGCAGCTATGGAGGCCAACACAAACAGAGCAAAGATCAGCATTGCAAAGATCAGGATTGGGCGGGCGCGGATCATTTCGCCCCCTGGCGCATACGCGGATCGAGCCAGAGATAGATGAGATCAACAGCCAGATTGCAGCTGATGAACAACAGCGTCATCGTGAGCACTGTTGCCTGCACGACAGGAAAATCACGTCTTAAAATGGATTCATACGCAAGTCGCCCAATGCCGGGCCAGGAAAAGACAGTCTCGACCACAACAGCACCGGTGATCATGGCAGCAAAGAAAGTACCCATAAAGGTGACAACAGGCATCAGGCTATTGCGCAGGGCATGTTTGATGAGAATCTGATTTTCGCTCACGCCTTTGATGCGGGCGAATTTTACATATTCACTATTCAGCGCCTCCAGCATGCTGGCGCGGCACAGCCTTGTGATTGCGGCTAGTGTAAACAGGCCCAATGTTAAAGCAGGCATGATGAAGTGTCGCCAATCGCCATAGCCGGATGTCGGCAGCAGGCCCAAGGTGACGCTGAAGAGAAAGATCAAAACAATGCCAAGCCAGAAGACAGGCACGGATTGTCCGATCAGCGCTAACAGACGCGCAGCAAAATCAATAAAGCGACCGCGATGCACAGCGGACATCACGCCCAGAGGAATGCCAATCAGAAAAGAGAAGACCAGCGCCACACCAGCCAATTGTAGCGAATAGCCCAAACGCGAGAGGACAAGATCAAGCGCGGGCTGGCGATCCCCAATCAGCGAGCGACCCAAATCTCCATGCAAAGCATCGCGCAGAAAGATGACATATTGCGTCAATAAGGGTTGATCGAGCCCCAGATTGGCCGTGAGTGCCATTCGATCCGCCTCAGTTGCTGAATCGCTGAGCAATAACGCCACTGGATCTCCCGTCACGCGCCGAAGCGCAAAAATGGCGGCACTCATCAAAAACAAGGCAATGAGCGCTTCGGCGCAGCGTGTGATAATCGCGCGGGTCATGCGGGCAAACGAGGCTGATCGGCCTGCCCGCAGGGCAGGTGGGTAATGGCCGATGCAATGGCATTTGCACCCATGGTTTTGATCCTATGAAAGACCAGATAAGGTCGCCATTTCGCCTGTGTCAATGATCGGCTCTGATTGCGCGTATTAAATCCTGGGTCTTGTGGTGTTCCAAATCTCCTATGATCTGGATCGCGTCATTGCTCTGGCTTGACGTGAGGGGCAAAGCGGCCTTTTCGGCGCAAGAATGGAACTTTTTCTCCAATTGCGTTTGGCTCAAGGGGCGATCAGGATGTCCGGGGGCAATCTGATCCTCCAGCGTGAACGAGCGTCCATCCTTCAGCTGCAAAGTCAGCCGACCGCGCGTTGCCTGCTGATAAGGCCAATCGGATTTGACTCTATGCTTGATATGAGTGGCCAATGATAAAATGGCGGGATCCTTCAATCTGTCTGGTGTCAATTCATCAAGGCTTGGTTCACCATAAAGAGCGGTGAAAGCCAGAGTGAAGGGCAGGCTGAATTTGGCATCGATCAATGTAAGGGGATTTTGCTTTTGCTGTTCTGGTGTGCAGAGCATCAGATTGAGCGAATTAACGTCAATCTCGATTGTGTCGATCTGATCGGCGGTGACATGATATTCGCGCATCAAACGCAATAAAATATCGATATAGACATGCGTGCCCCGACAGTTTGGCCAGGGTTTAAAGCTCAAAAAAGCCCCCTCAAAGCGTGTCCCCAAATCTTGTGTCAAAGTCGTTTCATCAAAGCGGCCATTGCCATAAAGGCCATAAAAACCGGCCTTGCCTTCAAGTGGCAAATCAAAACCGGTAATGCCTTTTTGTGCGAGCAAAGCTGCCTGCACGCCTGCTTGTGCAGAAAAAGCCTCGCGAATGGAGCGGATCAGGGATTGCGGACTGCGTTTGATTTCAGCGCTGCAAGTTGCCTGACATAAGGTGAGGGAGAGCGTATCGAGCATGCCGCGATGATCGAGGTGCAGCAAGGAGGCTGAGGCAATTGCAGCGCCATAGGCACTGAGAATGGCAGGCGTGTACCAACCGCGCTCGGAGGGATCATCTTCCAAACCAAGTCCCAAACGACAGACAAAATCACAACCCAGCGCCAGAGCTAATAAGAGCTCCTTGCCTGAGGCATTACGCGCTTCGCCAATTGCTAATGCAGCGGGTACATTGGCCGAATTGGGATGTGTGGCTGAGGCATCATGCGTATCTTCAAAATCCATCGCATGGGCCAAAGCGCCATTGGCAAAAGCAGCTTGTTGGGGTGGGACTTTCTGAGTGCGACCCAAAATAGTCG
>OMIJ01000150.1 GCA_900299065.1 Hyphomicrobiales bacterium | reverse complement strand
TAATGATACGGCGACCACCGAGATCTACACAAGGAGTATCGTCGGCAGCGTCAGATGTGTATAAGAGACAGCTTCAGCACGTCGGCAGCTTAACCGGCCGCAGCTTTGGGGATGCCGCCAATCCTCTGCTCGTCTCTGTACGCTCGGGCGCCAGAGCCTCCATGCCTGGCATGATGGATACTGTTCTCAATCTTGGCCTGAATGATGTGACCGTCGACGCATTGGCTAAAAATTCCGGCGATGAGCGCTTTGCCTATGACAGCTATCGCCGCTTCATCCAAATGTATTCCAATGTGGTGCTCGACATTGACCATCATAATTTCGAAGAAATTCTCGAAGACTATAAAGACCGCAAGAATTTCATGCTCGACACGGATCTGACCGCCAAGGACTGGCGCGAGATCCTTGTGCGCTACAAAGCCAAAGTGGAAGAAGCCAGCGGCAAACCTTTCCCGCAAGATTCCATGGAGCAATTATGGGGCGCCATTGGCGCTGTTTTTGGCTCATGGATGAACCAACGCGCCATCACCTATCGGCGCTTGAATGACATCCCCGAGAGCTGGGGCACTGCGGTCAATGTGCAGGCCATGGTGTTTGGCAATATGGGCGAGACATCAGCAACCGGTGTTGCCTTCACGCGCAATCCATCCACAGGCGCGCATGAGCTTTATGGCGAATTTCTCGTCAATGCACAGGGCGAAGATGTGGTGGCTGGCATTCGCACACCGCAAAACATCACAGAAGCGGCACGCCTTGCTGCTCATTCCGACAAGCCCTCAATGGAAACCGTGCTGCCCGAGGTCTATCGGGAATTCTCCAAGATCACGCAATTGCTCGAAAAGCATTACCGCGACATGCAGGATCTGGAATTTACCGTCGAGCGCGGCAAATTATGGATGCTGCAAACACGTAATGGCAAACGCACAGCTAAAGCCTCATTGCGCATTGCTGTGGAAATGGCCAATGATGGCCTGATCAGTCAGCAGGAAGCCGTTACACGCGTCGATCCTGCCTCGCTTGATCAATTGCTGCATCCCACCATTGACCCTAAGGCAGAGCGTAAAGTTCTGGCCTCCGGCCTGCCGGCCTCACCGGGTGCCGCAAGCGGTGAAATTGTCTTCTCTTCGGATGAAGCCGAGGCTCTGAAAGCCGCAGGCCGCAAAGTCATTCTGGTGCGAGTCGAAACTTCGCCTGAAGATATTCATGGCATGCATGCTGCCGAAGGCATTCTCACCACACGCGGCGGCATGACCTCTCATGCAGCCGTTGTGGCCAGAGGCATGGGTAAACCCTGTGTCTCGGGCGCCGGCACAATACGAATTGATTATGCAGCACAGACATTAAGCTCAGCAGGCCGCGCCCTTAAAAAAGGCGACTGGATCACCATCGACGGCTCTACAGGGCAAGTTCTCGAAGGCACGGTTGCTATGTTACAGCCCGAATTATCGGGCGAATTTGCAACTCTCATGCAAGGGGCCGATCAATGCCGCCGCATGAAAGTGCGCACCAATGCCGACACACCTGCTGATGCGCGCGTTGCTCGCACCTTTGGTGCCGAAGGCATTGGCCTGTGCCGCACCGAACATATGTTCTTCGAAGGCGATCGCATCATTGCTGTGCGTGAAATGATTCTCGCCGATGATGAAAAGGGTCGCCGCGCCGCACTCGCCAAATTATTGCCCATGCAGCGTAGCGATTTCACAGCTCTGTTTGAAATCATGTCGGGCCTGCCGGTCACAATCCGTCTGCTTGATCCACCATTGCATGAATTCCTGCCCCATACAGATGCAGAAATTGCCGAAGTTGCTCAGGCAATGAACACCAGCGTCGATAAACTCAAGCGCCGTGCAACCGAATTGTTTGAGTTTAACCCAATGCTGGGCTTCAGAGGCGTGCGCATTGCTATTGCCTATCCAGAAATTGCAGAAATGCAGGCAAGAGCTATTTTTGAAGGTGCTGTTGCTGCAAGCAAAAGCACTGGCAAGCCCGTGACAGCCGAAATCATGGTTCCTCTGGTCATGACCAAGGCTGAACTTGATCTAACCAAATCTCGCATTCTGGCCATGGCCGAAGCCGTCACCAAAGAAACTGGTGTCAAAATTCCCTATCAGGTAGGCACGATGATTGAATTGCCGCGCGCTGCTCTGCGGGCCGCTGAAATTGCTGAAACTGCCGAATTCTTCTCCTTTGGCACCAACGACCTCACGCAGACCACTCTTGGCATTTCGCGTGATGATGCAGCCTCATTCCTTGGCCCCTACACAGCCAAGGGCATTCTGCCCCATGACCCCTTCGTCACTATTGATCAAGAGGGTGTGGGTGAATTGGTGGCCCTTGCCGCCGAGCGCGGCCGCAAGACGAGGCATGGCCTAAAGCTTGGCATTTGCGGCGAACATGGCGGCGATCCGGCCTCGATTCATTTTTGTGAGTCCGTCAGCCTCGATTATGTCTCTTGCTCGCCCTTCCGTGTGCCAATCGCCCGACTGGCTGCAGCACAAGCTGCCTTGGGCAAGAAAGCTACCAGTCAGGCTTGACCAGATTGCCAATGCCCTGACGGGCCCAAAACTCGTCAGGGCGATCAGCTGATCCAATTTGATACGCCTCAACGCCTCCAGCGGTAACCCGTCCGCAATCTTAAAGCCCGATAACCATAAATACGATTGGCCAAACCTGTTTTAAACAGCACGACCAATCATAATTTGCGCTCTGTCGTGCAGGTTGCGTATGCGTCGGTCTCATTATGTCAGGCAGTCAAACATTGCATGGACACTCAATGTCCTTGCTCCCTGGTGCATGGCTATGGGGCTGGTCATTTCTCTGACAGCAGAAGCCGGACAAAATGCCTCTATTGGCGCCTCCCTTGCCCCTGAACGCATTGGCAAAACAAACGCGCCAAAAGATCTCATTCCTGCAAATCTCCAAACGGGAATGGCCAATATTCTTCAGAGTCAATTCCAGTTCTCCGGCTTTGCCAAAGGAGCCATTTTTAACAATGACACTCTGGCGCAAAAAGTCAGCCTGACTTTGGGCGAGCGTCAGGAGTTTCTGACGCGGCCGGATGAAATCGAACCGCGGATCGAACTCAAGCGAGGTGCCACAGCCTTTCCTCAGCCTGATCGCACCAATAAGGGCAATCCCAATGTCGGATTAAGGCCAACTTTTGATGCCAAATTGCGTGCCAAAGCCAATCTGGCCAGCTATCGCGCTGAAGAATTGGTTTTGTCTGCCGAAGATTATTTGGCCTTTGAGGGCTTTGAACCCTGGTCTGCCAATGATCAGGATACATTCTCCAATGCTGGTTTTGACCGTGACCCCGCACCCTCCCACACAACCACACATTCACCTTCAGCGGGCGCTTCGCCCATAGGACAAGAGCAAATATCCTCCCTCACCTTGCGCACAGGTGGCACGCGCAATATGCGCCAGGATGGCAGCACGCCTGCCGTGCCCCGCGCGATTGCTCTGGCCTCTTCAACGCCAACGGCGGCCGATCAAACGCCCCTGCAAATTGCCGAAATATCGAAAGACACCAAAGCGGGCCTTGCCAAGGGTGCGACAGAATCGCAGCTCTCTCTCATCCCGCGCAGCTCGCCCCAGCGGCCTAATTATGCAGCGCTTCTCGATCACGATCAGCTGGCACGCGAGCAACGCTGCCTTGCCGAAGCTATTTATTTTGAAGCTCGCAGCGAAACCGAAGAAGGCCAGGCCGCTGTTGCGCAAGTTGTGCTCAACCGGGTCTCCAGTGGGTTATACCCGCCTACAGTGTGCGGTGTTGTGTACCAAAACCGACATCGCCTGAATGCGTGCCAATTCTCATTCGCCTGCGAGGGTAAATCCTTGCGCATCACCGAACCAGAGCCCTGGCAGATTGCGCAGCGCATTGCGCGCGAAGTGACACAAGGCCAAACCTATGTGGAGGATGTCGGCGGGGCAACGCATTATCATGCCAATTACGTCAAACCGCGCTGGGCCAAGCAGCTCAAAAAAATGGATGTGATCGGCAATCACATTTTCTACAAGCTGAAGCCGGGTCAGCTCTGAATCCCTCAATGCTTGGTCGAGAGTGTGAATTCGCCCTGACGAATACGCTCGGGCAGTCGCTCGGCAAATTTCGCCACAGCTTCTTCGCCATATGTGCCGACAAATTCCATCAAGGCAGAGAAAATGGCCGCTTGGGCAATACAATCGCCGTCAATACCCGACATAATGGCTTCGGCAAAAGCCTCCTCGAGATAGAGCATGGCTTCACGACGCTCATCAGCGAGGCTCATATCGTCAAAAAAGAGATTGGGATCAGTTTCCATGCTCCGACCATAGAGGCAATCGCGGCCAGCTGCGAGATCAACCTTTAGAAAGGGTTAACTCGACATCTGAAAAAGGGTGAAGATCAATCCTCACCATAACGATTGGCGAGGTCACGCGTTAAGCGCTCCCCTTCGTGAATGGCTCTGGCCATAACGAGACGGGCATTGGACGTGCAGCTGCGATAGCTCATTTCATAGCCCTGAAAGCCCTGGTTGAACGCCCCCGCCAGCCTTTCTTTGCGCCGACTATTTGCGCCTTCCTCTTCCAGTAAAGCGACCATTTGCGCGCGCCATTGATCGGCATCTCCTGCCCCGCACAGCTCACGTAAATAGCTCAATAAACCCAGCAGCTCCGCCAGCCTGAGCATTTGCGGCTCATAGGGGGCCGGCTGGTCAGGCGGCACAGGCTGAGAGGGCTGCGTTTGCGGGCGGGGCGCTGCAGGACGCGGAGCGCTCTGGCGCGGGGCTTGTGCGGGAGCTTGCGGCGAGGACTGAAACAAATTTTGAAAGAAATTTTGTAATGAATTTTGCGCCTGAGCCGGAACCGATCCGGCGATCAAGAGACAGAGGCAAAAGGTGACGAGGCGTGGCATAACTCAGCCCGATCTTGCAAGTTCATATGCGCGCAATAAGAGGTCATGTAACCCCGGCGTCAAAGGCAGATGAGAGATCTGGGCGCGATCGGCCCAGATAAACTGATCCATCTCTTCGCTAGCTTGCCCTTCGCCCTTTTGCCAGCGGGCAACAAAACTGGCGATTACATAATGCGCTTCAATACGGCCAGCCTCATCACGGCGGATGAGCTCAGCATGACCATTGAAGGCGAGGATCTCGGCTTGGACCTGCGCTTCTTCGCGCAATTCACGCAAAGCAGCCGCATTCAAATTCTCGCCCAGCTCCACCAACCCACCGGGCAGAGTATAAATATGTTGAAATGGTGCTTTGCGCCTCTGGCCCAGTAGAATTCTGCCATCGCGCACGACAGCCACACTCACGCCAAGCAAGGGCTGGGCAGGATAATGGCGCACCACACTCACGGGAACAAATGCTCCACGCGCCATGCCTGATCCAGAGAAGAGCGACGAAACACAAGGCGCTCATGCAGGCGAAACGGCATATCCTTCCAGAACTCAATATAGAGTGGGCGTATACGATAGCCAATCCAATAGGGCGGGCGCGGCACTTCACCAATGGGATATTTGGCCGCATAAAGCGCCACCGCTTTTTCAAGCGCAAAGCGCCCCTCCATGGGTCTTGATTGCTGACTGGCCCAAGCGCCAATACGGCTATCGCGTGGGCGTGACTGAAAATAAGCGTCAGACTCAGACTGCGTCACCTCCTCAACCAGCCCGCGAATGCGCACCTGACGGCGCAGGGATTTCCAGTGAAAATTGGCCGCCGCTTTCCAGCTTGCATCCAATTCGCGCCCCTTGGCGCTTTCACGATTGGTGTAAAAGACGAAACCTGCCTGATCATGTCCTTTGAGCAAAACCATGCGCACATCGGGCATACCATCCGCATCGACCGTAGATAAGGCCATGGCATTTGGGTCATTGGGCTCGCTTGCCTCAGCCTCACCAAGCCAAGCGCTAAACCGGGCAAAAGGATCAATTGTGTCCACGCGGTCACCTGCTGTTAAGGGATCAGACCTAATCTCTTTACCAAAGATTCCGATTTGGTGTGTCCCGTGTCATCCAAAGCCAATCAAAGATTAGCAAAAGCTGGGAGACGACCCCCATCTTGGCTCAAAAAGCTTTTCCTGATCAATGGAATAGCTTGCCTTGGTGCGTGCTCCATGTCGATGCCTTTGCCCTCCTTTGTCTCGCGCGAAGATGTCACAGGTTCAATTGCAAAGCCTCTCTCCCCCCTCTCTCCCGCACTTGATTCGGAAGATTGGCGCCGCGCCAAAGGTGCATTGGCGATTGCTCTCGACCCCCAAGGCAATGGGGCAGTGGTGCGTTGGGACAATCCGGTCTCGGGCGTCAAAGGTTCTTTCTTGCCAACCAGCGAGGCCCGCGCTGTCGAGGATCAGATCTGCCGGGATTTCGAGACAGAATTATCAGGATCTCATCCCAGCCAGATCCTCAGCGGGTCAGGCTGCCGCGACAAGCAAGGCGAATGGCACATCACCAATGTGAAGCCTTCGCGCAAAACTTAAAGCTCTTCAGTCTCCTGCCAGCTTGCGCGCCGCCTCGATCACATCGGGCTTCGTGGCATAAATGGTTTCAACAACCTTGAGTGCTTCTTCGCCCGAACGCGGCATAACGGGCAGACGAAGTTTTTCTGCATCTGCAATGAAGAGGGGATCTTTCATAGCCGCATTAAAAGCATCTCTGAGAATGCGAATGCGCTCTGGCGGCACAGAGAGCGAAGCGACAAAGGGCCGACCCACTTCAACAGAAGCAATCAGAAATCGGATCACATCAGCATCCATTTGAGTCGGCGCAATGTCGACAGCATAGGGTACTTCTTTGGGAAGATCTGGCGGCAAAATGGGCGCCGTCCGCAAGAAGGGATAAATCTTATTGCCCTGCAGCCATTCGACCGGAACCGCGCCCCAGGCGCCGCAATCGCCATCAAGCTCGCCCCGCTCAGTTGCCAGTCGCAATTCCGCACTTCCCGGATAGCCGGAAACCTGCTTGAGCTTCACGCCAAAAATTTTGGACATAATGCGTTGATTGACGTCATTGGAGGTACCAACAGCCGTCAGCCCCATCACTACGCCATTGGGCAATGCCTTCACGTCAGCCAGAGTTTTGGCGCCTTTAGCATGCCACATATAGCAAACGGCTATATCCATGCCGATGCTGCCGATCCAATTATATTTACGGAAATCCAGTTTCACGCGACTGGGAATGAGCAGCGATTCCCCAATCAGACCAAAATTAAAAATGGTAATTGCCGTGCCATCTTTGGGCGCCGTTGTATCGAGATATTGCACCGCCGTTTGGCTCGAGGCGCCAGGCATGTTGGTGACAATCACTTCAGGCTTGCCTGGAATGAAACGGGCAATATGGCGCGACAACAAACGACCATTGGCATCAAATCCGCCGCCAGGTGAATTGCCGACAACAATATTAAGGGTCTTTCCTTTGTAGAAATCCTGCGCCTTCGCCGGATCGCTCCAGCCCGCACTCAAAACGAGCGCACTGGCCAAAGCACAAATAGCCAAAACTCGTGTCGAAGAGATAAAATGACCCCAAGAATAATTACGACCCATGGTCAGCCCCCCCAGCCGGAAAATCAGTTTACTGACTTATCTTCATTGTGTTGAAGGCTAGCATGAAAAGTAGATTTGGGGAGTGTTTTTTGATGCCCCGCCAGCGCCCCTCCCAAATCCGCAATTCCCACAGGCCAGACACGATGATTTTTGCTTGCGTTAGAGCCCAACAAAACCCACATAGGGGAGGAATAATGCACCTACCCCTGAGGGTGGTGCCGGAGTTGGCTCTATATGCGTGATCCTTACATTGTTTTGGGGGTAAGCAAGTCTGCGACAACCGAGGACATCAAAAAAGCCTTTCGCAAGCTCGCCAAAAAATACCACCCCGATCAGAATAAAACCGACCCAAAGGCCAAGGAGATGTTTGCCGAGGCCAATTCTGCCTATGAGATTCTGGGCGATGAGAAAAAACGTCGGCAATTTGACCAGGGCGAAATTGATGCCGAGGGAAAGCCTAAGTTCCAGGGATTTGAAGGCTTTACTAATCGCCGCCGGCAGACTGCCGGAGCCGGGGCAGGCTTTGATGGCCGCAATGCAGGTAATCCCTTTGGCGCTGGATTTGATGCCTCAGATATTTTCGCTGATCTGTTTGGCGCCGGCCGGCGCGGCGGCATGCATCAGGAGCGCCCGCGTGGCGCAGATATAGCGGCCAGCGTCACAGTCAGCTTGCAAGAATCCATTTCTGGCACGTCCAAACGCCTGACCTTGGCCAATGGCAAAACCCTAGATATCAAAATCCCCGCCAATATTGAGGAAGGGAAACAAATCCGCCTCAAAGGGCAGGGCCATCCCGGCCCGGTTCCAGGCGCCGAGGCAGGCGACGCCCTGATCAGCGTCCACATCGCCCATCACCCCTATTTCAAGGTGGAGGGGCATGATTTGCGCCTAGATCTGCCCATTACTCTTTATGAAGCCGTGCTGGGAGCCAAAGTGCAAATTCCAACCCTAAGCGGGGCGGTGGAAATGAACCTGCCGGCTGGAACAAATAGCGGGCGAACCTTGCGCTTGCGCGGCAAGGGGCTGCCAAAGATTGGCGGATCTGCAGGCGACCTTCTGGTGACCATCAAAATCACTTTACCCGAGACCGCAGGGCCAGAGCTGGAATCGCTAATGCGCAAATGGCAGGCAGATCGTCCCTATAATCCAAGGCAGGATCTCAGCTGAGGCCTAAAAGCCGCCGGCTTTGCGAAGAGCTGTCAATCGGCTGGAGCCCGATTGACCGGTGAGGACATAACCGCCCTGACCATTCGTCCAGGCCAGGGTTCCCGTGCCACGATCATCGCGATAGACAGGATAGCTCGTCTCACTGCCAACGATGCGGCTAATCAGCAAGCCGAAATCCTCTCCCATTGGCGACTGGAATAAAAGAAAAGCTGACGGGCCCAGATCGCCCGGCGTTACTCTTACAGCGACCAATTGCAGGCCCTCAGTCTTGAAATCCGGAACGCGCACAGCAACGCCCACAAGACGCGTCAGCGCGAGCGACAAGGATGGATCATCTGCCAGATTGAGGGAACCAGTGACGGCCAAAGAGCGTGCTGCCACAAAAGTGCGATGAGCCTCACTGGCTCGGCGCGCCAATTGCAGGCTGATCTCGTCAAGATTTTGCGACGTGGGTCCTGACAGCTCAAAACGATGGAAGATGGCAGACAGATCACCCAAAAGCGTGGGCTTGAATACAAAGATCAAACCCAAAACCAAACCCGTTAAAAATACGCCGCTCATCACGCTCTGCGCGACAGACGAAGGCGATGCCGGTTTCGTCTCTTTATTGCGAAGGGGAGTCACACATTTCACAGGATCAGCGTCACGATCCTCGCCAATTTGTATCTCTGGCCGAACCGGCTTTGGATGGGTAACCGACAAAGCCAGAGGAACAGGCTCATCTATCGTGCGACCAAAGGCAAGTTGCAAAAGCTCTCTCTGCTGCAACCAGATTTCAACTTTTGTGCGATCCTCTGGCGTGTCTTCTATATGCGTATCGAGATCAGCGCGCGGAACCAGACTCGCTTCATCATCCACATAAGCGGCCAGATCAGCATCCGTGATTGTCAGGCGCACACGTTTCATGACAAGCCTATTTCACAAGTCGCAGATGCGGATGCAAAGATGACGCCGCCTGCTGACCCGTCATGGAGCGCGCCAGTTGATTGCGCGCCCTGACCAGGCGCTGGATGACAAGAGCGCGGGTGATGTGTAAAACGTCGGCAACTTCATCATAGCTCATTTGCTCCAGATTGATCAGCAGCAACACCACCCGATCCTCAAAAGTCAGGCGATCAAGCGCTGCTATCAAGCCCTGCTCGACATTGTGGGTGAAGTCACTCGCCACATGAGCATTCGGCTGAATGAATCCGGCCTGTTTGAGATGCACAGCATGAAACCCGATCAAACTCGAAAAAAGCGACAATCTGATCGGACGGGACAAGTCGAGCGAGCGCTCGGACCTCAGCGCCAGTAGAACCGTTTCGTGCACCAAATCATCGGCCAGAACCTGATTCGTGGCCGGATTTTGGGTCGCTCCGGTGCGTGCGATCAAAGCCCTGGCAAACCGGCGAAGGGCCGGAACAGCCTGCTCAATTTCAGGAAGGAGTGTTGTCGATCGCAGGCTCATATCAATACCCCGCCCCTGAGAGGCGATTCATGTCTTAAACCTGCACGAGTTTAAGTCAGTTTCCCGGTCTCGCCTATGGTCAATTTCACCCCCTTTAGGTGACAATTCGTGTGGAGCCTGACAACAGCCTGACACTTGCCTTCAGCCAGCCCAGAGCTTAAACGGCAAAAGTCGCTTCAAATCAGTCGGCCGACTTGGCTATGGATGGATAATGTCCCAGACAAATGAACAATCGCACGCTCTTTCATCCCAAGGGATTCTGGCTGGCAAACGCGGCCTGATCATGGGCGTTGCCAATAATCGGTCTATTGCCTGGGGCATTGCCAAAGCGGCCCATGATGCGGGCGCCCAATTGGCCTTTACTTTTCAGGGTGAAGCATTGGAAAAGCGCGTTCGCCCGCTAGCTCAAGAATTGGGCGCGGCTGTGGTTGGCCATTGTGATGTCACAGACCCTGCCAGCATTGATAGCGTCTTTGCTGAAATCAAGCGCATCTGGGGCGAGTTTGATTTTCTCGTGCATTGCATTGCCTTCTCTGACAAGGACGAATTGACCGGCCGATATGTTGACACATCAGAAGAAAATTTCACCAAATCCCTGCTGATCTCGTGCTATTCGTTCACAGCAATTGCTCAGCGCGCCGAAAAGCTGATGACCAATGGCGGTTCATTACTCACCCTGACCTATTATGGCGCGGAAAAATGGATGCCCCATTATAATGTCATGGGCGTTGCCAAAGCCGCCCTCGAAGCCAGTGTGCGCTATATGGCGGCGGATCTGGGTGAGAAAAACATTCGCGTAAATGCCATTTCTGCCGGTCCGATCAAAACCTTGGCAGCCTCTGGCATTGGCGATTTTCGCTATATTCTCAAATGGAATGAATATAATGCACCCCTGCGCCGCACTGTGACAATTGAAGAAGTGGGCGAAACGGCGGCCTTTCTTCTCTCGCCCATGTCGCGAGGCATGACTGGTGAAATCCTGCATGTGGATGCTGGCTATCATGTGGTGGGTATGAAAAACCCTGCTGCCCCCGACATTAGCGTTGTCGGCAAGGACTGAGAGATCTGCCAATGCCCTCAGATCTGCGCACGATAGATCTGCAGCATCGGCTCATTTTCCTACGCCACGGCGAAACAGACTGGAATGCTGAAGGACGCCTGCAGGGCCAACAAGATATTGACCTCAATCCAATCGGTCTTGCGCAATCAGCGCGCGCCGCGCTCAAGATCAAAAAGCTTCTGCAACGCCTGAAACTGGAGAGCGCCGATCTTAATTTTGTCGCCTCACCCCTCTCGCGCACCCGCAAGACCATGCAGATCGTCAGGGCGCAAATGGGCCTAAGCGAACAGGATTACCAAACGGATTCACGCCTCAAGGAATTATCCTTTGGCCATTGGGAGGGCCTGACCTGGCCGGAAGTCCAGCACAAATCCCCTCATGACGCACTTGCCCGCGAGACAGATAAATGGGGCTTTGTGCCACCCAATGGCGAAAGCTATGCCATGCTCGCGCAACGTGTACATCCATGGCTGGAGACGATTGATCAGGACACTTTCGTCGTCGCCCATGGCGGAATTGCCCGCGTGCTTCTGGTTTTATTGGCAGGAATAGCAATTGAACGTGCGCCCCTGGTAACTATCTGGCAGGATCGCCCTCTCCTTTTTGCCTCAGGCAGCTTCAACTGGATCTAGTCGGGCCTGTTTCATGCCCCATTCATCCTGCCTTGCCATTATCAGGTCCAGCGCGCGCAATTAAATGCGATGGACAAGAAATCATTGCATTTTTTAACCGCATATAAGGTTGTATCCGATTTAACCATGATAGGAATCTCTAGGGCGATTCTCAGATACGAAGATTGTTCAAGGATGTTTACCCAACAGCCTTGGTTAAGCCGAGCGGAAAGCGGACATAAGCTGCGATGACTCAAATTGTGCCTGACTTTTCGCATCCCGAGGCCAAGATTGAGCCCAAACAGCCTTTAGTTCTGCGCGGACCCCTGCGCCCCGATCTGATCAAAAATGAAGTGCTGAGCGAGATTTTTGTCGCTTCGGTCACAGCCCATGCAAATTCCCCCTGCTTGATCACGCAAGACCGGCGCCTGACTTATGCGCAGGTAGATCAATCAGCATTGGCCATTGCTCGCGGATTGATCCGGCATGGAATTGGCCCTGGACAAGTTGTCGGCCTGTGGATGCCACGCGGCGCTGATCTTCTCATTGCGCAAATTGCAATTGCCAAAACGGGCGCAGCTTGGCTTCCCTTTGACGCGGATGCGCCAATCGAGCGCATTGCTGAATGCCTGATGGACGCCAGCGCCAAAGCCATTCTCACCGATGAGGGCTTTGCCAAACGCGCAGCTGGGCGCATGCCTTGCGATATTCTCAAGGAAGATGATCTTGTCGACAGTGGGGATAATTTCGAGGTTAATGCCAGAGCAGCGGGCACAACGCCTGATCATCCTGCTTATATGATCTATACTTCCGGATCGACCGGAAAGCCCAAAGGCATTGTAATCACCAATCGCGACATTTGCCATTATCTGCGCGCTGCCAATGAAGTCTATGGACTGACACAGAGCGACATTGTTTTTCAGGGCGCTTCGCTCGCCTTTGATCTCTCAATGGAGGAAATCTGGGTCCCCTATATGGTAGGCGCCAGCCTTTTTGTCGCCAGCACAGAATTAATGGGAGATGTGGACCGCCTGCCTGATGTGATGGAAGCAATCGGGATTACAGTTTTAGACACTGTGCCTACTCTGCTGTCCATGCTGACGCGGGACATTGCCTGTTTGCGTATCATCATTCTGGGCGGTGAAGCCTGCCCGCCGATCATTGCCAGCCGTTGGTGCAAGGCAGGACGTCATATTTTTAACAGCTATGGCCCGACTGAAGCGACAGTGGTTGCCACAATTGCAGAAGTTCAACCCGATCAGCCCGTCACAATCGGCACTCCTATTCCCAATTACAGCTGCTACGTTGTCGATGAGAATTTAAATCTCGTTGAACCGGGGGTCGAAGGAGAATTGCTCATTGGCGGGCCGGGCATTGCCAAAGGCTATTTGCGCCGATCCGGCCTGACGGATGAAAAGTTCATCTTCAATCCCTTTACACCAAATGGTTTGGATCCTCGCCTCTATCGCTCGGGCGATGCGGTTGTGATCAATGCCAATGGCGAACTTCTCTTCAAGGGTCGTATAGATGATCAGGTGAAGATTCGTGGCTTTCGTGTTGAGCTGGGCGAGATTGAAGGACGCTTATCTGCGCTGCCTAATATTTTGCAGACTTGCGTAGTCATGCGGCAAGATCAAGGTATTGACCAACTCGTTGCCTTCATCGTTACTGAGAACAAGACGGCGATTGATGCACGTGAATTGCGTGCGGCACTCATGGATAAAATGCCCGCCTATATGGTGCCGGCACGCTATGAATTGATTGACGCAATACCGCGCCTGTCCTCTGGCAAGGCCAATCGCGGCGTGCTGAAAAGCGTGCCGCTTGCTGCCCAAGAGTCCAATGGCCAAGAGCAGGAAGATCCGCGCAATGAGATTGAATCTATATTATTAGCCGCAGCACGCCGCGTTTTACCGCCGCAGATCATACCCTTTGACGCCGATTTCTTCACCGATCTGGGTGGCCATTCCTTATTGGCAGCGCGTTTTGTCTCGATCATTCGTGAAACGCCGTCTTTATCCGGCATTACGTTGCAAGATGTCTATGCAGCCAGATCCCTGCGCGCTATGGCTGAATTACTAGGACAACATCAGCTGCATGTCAGTGCCCCGCTCGATCTCTCCTTTGAACCCCCGCCTCTGAAGCGGCGCTTTTTATGCGGACTGGCACAATTTTTCGCTTTGCCTTTCATCCTCGCTTTAATGACAGCCCAGTGGCTTGGCGTCTTTGTCAGCTATATGTTGCTGACCGATGAACAAGCCAATCTGCTGCAGGAAATTGCTGCACTACTGGGCGTCTATATCTTCATCAACATCGCCACAATTGCAATTGCGATTGCCGGTAAATGGATTCTTCTGGGCCGCACCAAGCCCGGGCGTTATCCGCTTTGGGGCGCATATTATTATCGCTGGTGGCTTGCCCAGCGCTTACTCGCTCTCACTCATATGAAATGGTTTCAGGGCTCACCTTTGATGCGCCTGTATCTTTCAGCTCTGGCTGCCAAAATAGGACCAGAGGCCCTGATTGGTGATATTGAAATTGGCGCCCCCGATCTGATCAGCATTGGCGGTTACGCATCGCTGGGATCACGGCTTAAAATCGCTAATGCTCGCGTCGAAGGCAATGAACTCATCATTGGTGAATGCGCGATCGGCGAAGATGTCTATATCGGCACGTCCTGTGTGATTGAGGAAAATGTCATCATTGAACAGGGCGCTGAACTTAAAGACCTCACCTCGATACAAGCGGGCACACATATCAAAGCCAATGAGATTTGGGACGGATCGCCCGGCCAAATGATTGGTGTTGTCAACCCAGCCGAACTTGATCCCCAATCAACAGCAAGTCCGGCGCGCCAGACTACCATGACCTTTCTCTATACGATCATGGTCCTCGCTATTCCTCCCTTCAGCCTTTTGCCTTTATTCCCTTCCTTCTGGGTGTTTGACCGCATCGACGATCTCATCGGCATAGCCGACATTGACCGCACACTCTATCTCTTATCTATTCCGCTGATGGCCTGGCCGACATCCTTTGTGATGGTGATCATCACAGTCGGCCTGATTGCAATGTTCCGTTGGACAATTTTGCCCCGCGTGAAAGAGGGCACATATTCGATTCACTCCTGGTTCTACTTTCGCAAATGGACACTGGCACTGACCATAGAAATTATGCTCGAAGTGCTCTCCTCGCTCTTTGCTACAGTCTATATGCGTGCCTGGTATCGCTTGATGGGCGCTAATATCGGCAAGGATGCCGAAATCTCCGCCAATCTGGGCGGGCGTTATGATCTGGTCGAGATAGGCGAGAAATGTTTCATCGCCGATGAAGTCGTGCTTGGTGATGAAGATATTCGCCGTGGCTGGATGTATCTCAAAAGCGTCAAAACGGGTGCACGCGTTTTTGTCGGCAATGATGGTGTCGTGCCTCCTGGTGCAGAAATTCCAACCGGAGCTTTGATCGGCATTAAATCCAAACCGCCTGCCAATGAACTGATGTCGCCAGGCGACACATGGTTTGGCTCGCCGCCCATCAAACTGCCTGTCCGTCAACGTTATGACACAGGCACAAACTGGACCTATGAGCCCCCCGCTTGGAAGAAGTTTGCCCGCGCTGTTTTTGAGGCCGTACATATTTCACTGCCTACTATGTTGTTCATCACCTTTGGCACATGGGCCGTCGAATTTCTCGCCCCGCCTTTGCTCACCCATCGCTATTTCCAATTGGTGGTGATCTTCATCATCTGCTCAGTTCTCATCTCGCTGGCTTTGGTCGGCGTCTGCATTATCGTAAAGTGGCTCACTATGGGGCGTTATGAACCTATGGTGCGCCCCATGTGGTCCTGGTGGGCCATGCGCACAGAAGCTGTCGCAGTGATGTATTGGGGCATGGGCGCCAAGGTCCTGCTCGATCACCTCAAGGGCACACCTTTCTTACCCTGGATCTTGCGCTTGTTTGGCACCAGATTTGGACAGGGATGCTATGTCGATATGACCGACATTACGGAATTTGATTGCGTAAGCGTTGGCAATTTCGTCTCACTCAATGCCCTTTCGGCGCTGCAAACCCATCTCTACGAAGACCGCGTAATGAAAGTCGGCCGCGTGCATGTCGAAGATGGCGTCACTGTCGGCGCTGGCTCCACAGTGCTTTATGACACCAAGATTGGCCAATATGCTCGCCTCGGCCCCCTCACAGTCGTGATGAAGGGCGAGGAAATCCCGCCGCATTCAGAATGGATCGGCGCACCGGCCGTGCCACCCCGCATGGCAAGAGCGCAACAGGCCTGAGCGAAATGGGGTTGTTACAGCAGCCCCGTTTGACCTGACGCGCACTGATCCTTAAAAACGACAAGGATCGGATCTCATCATGTCACACAACACTTTTGGTCACCTTTTCAGAGTCACCACATATGGCGAAAGTCATGGCCCGGCCATTGGCTGCGTGGTCGATGGTTGCCCGCCATTGCTCCCGCTTGAGGCTGATGATCTGCAGATCTTTCTCGACAAGCGCCGGCCAGGTCAATCGCGCTTCACCACCCAGCGTCAGGAGCCTGATCAGGTCAAAATCCTGTCAGGCGTTATGCCCGATCCTGTTTCTGGCCTACAAGTGACGACTGGCACATCGATTGGCCTTTTGATCGAGAATGTTGATCAGCGCTCAAAAGATTATGGCGAGATCAAAGATCAATATCGTCCTGGCCATGCCGATTATACTTATGATGCCAAATATGGCATTCGCGATTATCGCGGCGGTGGACGCTCCTCGGCCAGAGAAACCGCTATGCGTGTCGCCGCTGGTGGCATTGCGCGCAAAGTTATCCCCGGCGTCACTATTCGTGGCGCTTTGGTGCAAATTGGCCCACATAAGATTGATCGCGCCAATTGGGATTGGTCTCAGGTCGATAACAATCCCTTCTTTTGTCCTGATGCAAAAGCAGCAGCACTCTGGTCTGACTATCTCGATCAGATCCGCAAATCAGGCTCATCCTGCGGCGCTGTGATTGAGCTTGAAGCGCAAGGCGTGCCCGCTGGCTGGGGTGCGCCCATTTACGGCAAGCTTGATGCAGAAATCGCCTCGGCTTTGATGAGCTTGAATGCCGTCAAGGGCGTGGAGATTGGCGAGGGCATGAACAGCGCTAGCCTGACCGGCGAGGACAATGCGGATGAAATGCGTATGGGCGCTGATGGCAGACCGCAATTTCTCTCCAATCATGCGGGTGGTATTTTAGGCGGCATTTCGACTGGCCAGACGATAGTCGCCCGCTTTGCAGTCAAGCCGACATCCTCCATTCTCACACCGCGCCATTCAATTGATCGCTACGGTCATGACGTGGAAATTCGCACCAAGGGACGCCATGATCCCTGCGTAGGCATTCGAGCTGTGCCGGTAGGTGAGGCTATGCTTGCTTTGGTTCTGGCAGATGCCTTTTTGCGCCATCGCGGTCAGATTGGCGCTTCACCCCAATGGCCTTTTGCCAAATCATAAGAGCGTCAATAAGAGCTCATCAACATGGTCACATGTTCGGCCACTGAAGCGCTTAAACCTTCCAGATCATAGCCGCCTTCCAATAGCGATACGACACGCCCCTGCGCAGATCTATGGGCAAGATCAAGCAATTTGCCAGTGATCCAGGCAAAATCAGCCTCGCTCAGATTGAGATTGGCAAGCGGATCGCGCCAATGCGCATCAAAGCCTGCTGAAATCAAAATCAGATCAGGTCGCATCGCACTCAAACGCGGCAAGATCACACTTTGCATAGCCTCGCGAAATTGCGCACTTCCATCTCCGGCGCGCAAGGGGGCATTGACAATGGAATTATGCTCCCCCGTTTCGCGCGTTGCGCCCGTGCCCGGATAAAGAGGCATTTCATGCGTGGAGGCATAGAGAACGGAGGAATCGTGCCAGAAAATCTCTTGCGTGCCATTGCCGTGATGCGCATCAAAATCAACAATCGCAATGCGCTCGGCACCATGCACGGCCTGTGCGTGACGCGCGGCAATGGCAACATTGTTGAAAAAGCAAAAACCCATCGGCAAAGACGTCTCGGCATGATGGCCGGGCGGACGCATGGCGACAAAGGCATTCGCAGCTTTGCCGCTCATCACATCATCGACGGCTCGGCAGGCGCCGCCCACTGCATGCAAAGCTGCCTGCCATGTGCCCGGCCCCATGGATGTGTCACCATCGAGTGAAACAAGTCCGTGATCAGGCGAAGCAGCCGCGAGGGTTTCCACATAGACTTGGGGATGGACTCGCGTGATCTGATCAAAGGTCCCTTGCTCGGGCTGCTCCCGGGTCAGAGATTGAAAGCCTGGCTCCTCCAGAACCGTCTCGATCGCCCTAATTCGATCCGGCCTCTCTGGATGCGCCACTCCCATGGAATGTAACAAGGACGAGGGATGAGTGAGAAGCAAAGTGCTCAAGCGGGGAACCCTTCGGACAATGAGTCAGACATATTCAGCTAAATGACTGAAAATCAATCTAATTCGATAGAAATTAACGGTGATTAGGTTCTTGCGGGCGCCTTTGTCCCCGATTGTGGACAAAGGTGTGACGGCTTGGCCACATCAACAGATTTTGTCAATCTGAAGGCAGATAAAAATAACATTATGGTAAGGAAGACCCTAATACATACCTCATTAACGTCAATTGTTCGTCTTATAAGGTTGTGTAATGGCTCGATTGCTTCCCCTCGGATTGTGCCTCCTCTCGATGGCCGTATCCGGTTGTAGTTTCAAAAGTATACCTGACCCTTCCCTGTCCCCGCGTGACAGTCAATTCATGGCTCTGGTGCCCAATTTCGAATTGGAAGCCGCTTATCAGCGCTATGAGATTGATGATCCAACCGGCCAGGCCCCCGGCACGATTGTGATCGATACAAAGGAAAACTTCCTTTATCTGGTCCTGCCGAACAAGCGCGCCATGCGCTATGGCGTTGCCACTGGCGCGGAAGCCTATGGCTGGACGGGCACAGCAACGGTTGGACGCAAAGCGGAATGGCCGCATTGGATGCCGCCCGCCGATATGCTGGTGCGCTGGCCCCATCTCAAGCCAACAGCCGCCGCAGGTGGTCTGCCAGGTGGCCCGGATAATCCGCTGGGCGCGCGGGCACTCTATTTATATGACAATGGCCGCGACACAATGTACCGGATTCACGGCACCAATGAGCCCGACAAGATCGGTCATAGTGTCTCTTCAGGTTGCATTCGCATGCGCAATATTGATGTGATTGATTTGTATAATCGTGTGCCTATGGGCGCCAAAGTCATCGTGCGCTAGAATCACAATTCCTTACACACACAATTGAAAAAGGCCTGCATTTGCAGGCCTTTTTTATGCGGCTTTGTCTTCTGCCAAAAGGCTGGTTGCCAATTCCTGCGTCGCAGACAAAGAGGCAATTGGCTTGTCGTCCTCACGACTGATCGCCAAAGCGGCCGCTACTGCAGCAATTCCGATTTCACGATAGAGCATAAGCTGCAATTGACGTGCATCCAATTCTTGAGCGTCCAAAGCTAGGAAACTTGAAGATTGCATCTCATCAGTCCTATCAACCATTGCGCTGCACTCCTCACCCAAACTCGAAACTCTGGGGTGGGAAAGTTTCAGATGTGAGTTAAGAGACCCTTAAGCTAGTCCTTTGCGCTCATTCTCAAGACGGATCAGGTCGCGGGTTTTAACCAGCAATCTGTCGAGATCCTGAATGTCGCCCTGAACCAATTGCCCCAAAGTGGCGCTGACATAATCATGTTGAATGGCAATACCCTGCAGAGCCTTTTCGCGACCTGAGGGAGTCAGAAAAATCGCATGCGAGCGCCGATCGGCCGCCAGATCTCGCCGCTCGACAAAGCCCGCCATTTCCAGCCGATCAATCAGGCCTGAAATATTGCCCTTGGTGACATAGAGCCGCTTGGCCAGCTCCTGCTGCGAGAGCCCCTCGCGTTCGGTCAAAGTGGTCAAGACATCGCATTGCGGGACAGAAATGCCGATGGTGCGCAGACGCTCTGCCATAGCCACCGTCAGGCGCGCATGCAGACGCAGAAGACGAAACCAAACCCGAATTGCATCAACGCTCTGCGCTGGATCAACGGGTATTTTGGCAAGCTTTGACATGATGTTCCCCAACTAACCCTCAACCTAAGCGGGCAGGGCTTGCACCGCAAGCCCGTGCTTGCACAACAATTCTGGCACTCAGGCTAAAGATGAATTGCGAGCTTGATAGGTTTATTTCATTCTACTTGCCAAAATCAAAGCGGGAGGACGCCATGCAAGGCTTGATGCAGGACTGGCCATTACTCATCCATCGAGTGATTGATTATGCGGCCACTCAACATGGCAATCGCGAAGTGGTGAGCCGCTCTGTCGAAGGTCCCATTCACCGCACCAATTATAAAGCCATTCACCAGCGCTCCAAAAATGTTGCGCAAAGATTGAAACAGGATGGCATTGTATTGGGTGATCGCATCGCCACTCTGGCCTGGAACACATGGCGTCATCTGGAAGCCTGGTATGGCATCACCGGTGTGGGCGCGATTTATCATACCATTAATCCGCGCCTCTTTGCCGATCAGATTGTCTGGATCGTCAATCACGCACAGGATCGCATCATGCTTACCGATCTGACTTTTGTGCCCTTGCTGGAATCCATGGCCGATCGCCTGTCCAGCATTGAGCGTTATGTCATTTTGACCGATGGCGCGCATATGCCGCCAACCAAATTGAAAAATGCCATTGCTTATGAAGACTGGATTGCCAATTGTAATGGCCAATTTGCCTGGGAGCAGTTTGACGAAAAGACCGCAGCCGGGCTTTGTTATACATCCGGCACGACAGGCAATCCCAAGGGCGTTTTATATTCGCATCGCTCAAATGTTCTGCATTCAATGTCGCTGGCCCATGCCGATGCACTTGGCATTCGCAATTCCAGCGTCGTTTTGCCTGTCGTTCCTCTCTTTCATGCCAATTCATGGTCACTGGCTTTTTCCTGCCCCATGATGGGCGCAAAAATGGTCATGCCCGGCGCCAAACTCGATGGCGCTTCCTTGCATGAATTAATGGAGTCCGAAGGCGTGACCATGGCCGCAGGCGTGCCGACAGTCTGGCTTGGCCTTTTAGCTTTTCTGCAAAAGGAAAAGAAGCAGCTCTCAACCACCAAATATATGCTGGTTGGCGGCTCGGCCTGCCCGCGCGCACTGATCGAAACTTTTGAAAAAGATTATGGTCTCACCGTCGTGCATGCCTGGGGCATGACAGAGATGAGTCCGATTGGTTCACTGGGTGCCGTCAAGGACCATCTAACTTCTCTCGACAGCGAGGGGCTGATCGACCTTAAAGCTAAGCAAGGCTATGCGCCCTTTGGTGTTGAGATGAAAATCACTAATGATGCCGGCGAGCCCCTGCCTTGGGATGGCAAAACCTTTGGCCGTTTAAAAGTCGCCGGCTTTGCCGTGACCAAAGGTTATTTCGGCCTTGATGATGCCATTCTTGATGAGGAAGGCTTCTTCGACACAGGTGATGTCTCGACCATTGATGCCAATGGCTATATGCAGATTACAGATCGCTCCAAGGATGTGATCAAATCCGGTGGCGAATGGATTTCGTCAATTGAGCTTGAAAATCTCGCAATCGGTCACCCTGATGTTGCAGAGGCAGCCGTAATCGGCATTGCCCATAGCAAATGGAGCGAGCGACCCTTATTGATCGTCGTGCCCAAAGAGGGGCGCACAATCAATCCGGCGCAAATCCTGTCCTTCATGGAAGGCAAAATTGCCAAATGGTGGATGCCCGATGATGTGCAGACCATCGCCGAAATTCCCCACACCGCAACCGGCAAAATCAACAAGCTCAAATTGCGCGAGATTTTCGCCAATTACAAATTGCCAACTGATGCCTGAGGCAAAGCAGGTTTTTGCCTAATCAGTTATGGGTGCGTCTGATGCAAGATCAGGCGCATCTCCCCAGCGATCTTTCCGGCGCGAAACCCTATTGCCTCGCCCGCTCATCAGCCGATCAAGGATTGAATGCAGCGGCTGGGCAAGATGATGCAAATCCTGAGCATAGCCAACAAGCCGTGCGCCGCGGCTCAATTCACGATCAAGCGCAGCCAAAGTGGCGCCCAGACCTTCATCCTCATCATCAAACCAGACATCGAGAATGCGGGCCCAGGCCAAAGTCAATCCTTGCAGCTTGAGGGCACCAACGGGGCCTTCACTTTCCAGGTGCGCCGCCTCCAGCATGAAGCGCATGGAATTGATCACAACGCGATTAAGCGCAGCGGCGGCCAGGGGATCGCGCTTCGCCCAGTGCCGAATTGATTTAAACCCCGCGCGATAAGGCGCCATTGCATCAAGCCGTCGCAATAACACATCGGCTAGCCGCTCCTTGTCAGGCTCGTCATCAAGTGCCTGTTCCGTGCCGTTCAACACAATCAGATCAATCCGCTTGGATAATTCAGCCAGCACCGCGCCTTTTGAGACAAAGAGAGCACGAAATTGCGGCAGACCAAGACCAGCCCGCTCGGCTACATCGGCAATGGAAATATCTTCCCAGCGCCGCTCGGAGGCGAGACTCATCAAAGCCTCGATAATGGTCGATTTGGGATCAGGGGAATGTTCGGACATAGCTAGGCTCCTAACCCTAATCTAGGGTGGGCGAGCAGGAAGTCCAATAGTGGAGATTAATCAGCTTGACTGACTCAACCCGACAATTCAGCCGCGCGCTGACGCGCAGCGGCCAAAGCCTTGACCAGGAGAGGCTCAAGACCATCCGGCGCCATCAAGACTTTAAGCGCCGCCGCTGTAGTCCCGCCCGGGGAAGTGACATTCTGGCGCAGAACAGAGGCGGAATGAGAGGGATCGCGGAACAATAATTCACCCGACCCTTCAACTGTCGCACGCGCCAATCTTGCGGCAAGCTCCTCTTCCAGCCCCAAAGCCATGCCAGCCTTCGTCATGCACTCGACAAGATAAAAGACATAGGCAGGACCAGAGCCCGAAACCGCTGTCACCGCATCAATCAAATCTTCCCTGTCCACCCATTCCACCCGGCCTATCGCCGCCAGCAGCGCCTCTGCCGTCTGTCTTTGCTTAGCGCTTGTCCTGGCATTGGCAAACAGGCCAGTAATGCCGCGCCCTACACTCGCTGGCGTATTGGGCATGGCGCGGATCACAGCCTGAGCACCGGTTACCCTGGAGGTAATATTATGCACAGTCTTACCCGCCAGAATGGACACGACCAGAGTCTGCGAAGACACAAGCTTGAGAAGATCGGGTGCAGCCGCATCCAAAGTCTGCGGCTTAATGGCCAGCACCAAAACCTCAGGTGGAGTAATTGAACCGATGGGCGGATTGACTTTCACACCATGGCGCGCCGCCAAGGCCTGAAGATCTGCAGAGGGATAAGGATCGAGCACACAGGCGGCCGCAGGATCAAGACCCAGCTCGAGCCAGCCCTGCAATAAAGCGCCACCCATTTTGCCAGCGCCAACCAGAACCAGAGATTGCGGCAGGCTCCCCATGATTACGCCTCGCCTGTGGTTTCAAACATCACCACATCAAGCGCTTCACGAGCCGATTTGCCGGCCCAGACCACAAACTGAAAGGCCTGATAAAAACGCTCGCAGGAAGACACAGCGGCATGCAGCAGAGATTCGCATTGCTGGCGATTGGCCTCCATTCCTCCTGACAACAAAAGCGCATGACGATAAATCACCACGCCTTCTGAATCCCACAGACCAAAATGCCCAATCCATAATTGTTCATTGACCAGCGAGACGAGGCTGAGCACTTCGGCACGCCGCCGCTCTGGCACCTTCAGATCAAAGGCACAGCCCAAATGCAAAGCCTCGACATCCGGCAACCAGGTAAAAGAGACCTGATATTCCGTCCAGCTCGCAGAGACAGACATGGAGATTTCATCATCGCCCGCACGCTCAAAAGTCCAGCTGTTGAGCGAGGCCATGGTCTCGACAACATCGACCGGATTGTCATGACGATCAAGCTCAAATGTAGAGAGCGGCATTCCTGAGCCTAGCAAGCGAGAAAGCTAACGCGGTGAAACTAAGAAGCAGGGCCGAGCCGATACACGCAACTTCAAGCAAGAAGGAGATTCACAGCGAAACGCGAATCACATTCAACAACCCTACAACGCGGCCTGATCGCAACCAAGCACCTGTGCAAACTCGTTGATTCGTGACGTTACGTCTATTGTCAGACAGCCTGTGTCCACAGAGGAGTTGGCATGCACACGCCCCTGCACAGCAAAGCTGCCCTCAATGGGCGCTGTGCAGAATCAAAAATGTTCCGGATCCGAATCGCCTGAGTCTATTTGGACGCAAGCTTTGCTTCGAGCTCAGCGATGCGCGCAGCCAAACGCTCATTTTCTTCACGGGCGAGCGCTGCCATTTCACGCACCGCCTCGAACTCCTCACGCGTGACGACATCCATGCCGGAAAGCAAACGCTCCATTTGCGTCCGCACGACAACATCCATCTCGCGCTTGACGCCTTGCGCCATGCCAGCGGCATCGCTCATCAAGCGGGCAAGATCATCAAACATCGGATTCTTGGTCTGGGGCATGGCAAACTCGCTGGCAAAAACACGCTAGTCATGCCGCCAATTGCTGAGCCATGCAAGCAAAATGACCAGAACCAGACCAAGTCTTGAGAAAGCCAACTCCCATCAAGTCTTAGCCAGCAATCAAATCTTGGCCAGCAATCAAATCTTGGCCAGAAAGCTTGACGCAGACCAAACACCGGAGCATTGGCTTGCAAAGGGGCCGGAGGTCTGCAGGAGGGAAAGAGTGTATCTACCCATATTGGCTTATCCGATCATTGATCCCGTATTGATCTCGATCGGACCTGTTCCCATCCGCTGGTATGCCTTGGCCTATATTGCCGGTCTCGTGCTGGGTTGGCTCTATGCACGCTGGATCGTGGATCAGGATCATTTTTGGGGATCGACCCCTCGCCCGGATCGCGAGTCTCTGGAGGATCTTCTGGTCTATGTCGCCATTGGCGTGGTGTTTGGCGGACGGCTTGGCTATGTGCTGTTTTACAATCCCTCATTCTATCTTGAGCACATGGATGAAGTCATTGCGGTCTGGAAAGGTGGCATGGCCTTTCACGGCGCTTTGGTGGGCGCAGCCCTTGCTGTCTGGATCTTTGCCGCACGCCACCAACTCAGTGCCCTCTCCCTTTATGACATTTGCTCAGCCGTTGTGCCGATCGGACTCTTGCTAGGCAGATTAGCCAATTTCATTAAACCTGAATTATGGGGCCGCCCCAGTGATGTGGCCTGGGCCATGGTTTTCCCCGTCGAAGAAGCAGGGCCGCTGCCACGTCATCCCAGCCAATTATATGAAGCTGGCCTGGAAGGCATTGTTCTTTTGATCCTGCTATATCTGTGTCTGCGGCGCGGATTCTTGCAACGCCCCGGCCAGATCGCCGGCTTATTTGGTATTGGCTATGGTGCGGCGCGGATCATTTGCGAATTCTTTCGCGAGCCAGATCCACAATTGGGCTTTTTATTCGGCGGCGCCACAATGGGCATGATTTTATCCCTGCCGCTCATTCTAACTGGGGTCATATTTGTCTGGAATGCCCATCGCAAAAAGTCGCCAGCATGAGCGCTCTGCACGCCAAGATCCGCGATATGATTTTGCAAGATGGGCCGATCCCGCTTGAACTTTATATGATGCTCGCCCTATCCCATCCCAGCCTTGGTTATTATGCAAGCCGTGATCCTTTGGGTGAAAAGGGTGACTTCATCACATCGCCAGAGATCAGCCAAATGTTTGGCGAATTGCTCGGCCTGTGGGCCGTTGATGCCTGGACCAATATGGGATCGCCCGGTGAGCTGCATTTGATTGAATTAGGCCCTGGCCGCGGCACTCTGATGCAGGATGCATTGCGCGCGGCTAAACTAGCCCCGGATTTTCTGGCCGCCCTACAAGTCCATCTTGTCGAAGCAAGTCCCATTTTGATTGAAGCGCAAAAACAAAGACTGAGCGGATACGCACACCAGATACATTGGCATGCCAGCCTCGATACGATCCCTGAGGGGCCCAGCATTGTACTGGCCAATGAATTCTTTGATGCTTTGCCTGTGCGCCAATATGTCAAAACACCAAACGGCTGGCATGAACGCATGATCGGCCTTGATGAAAATGACTCACTCGCCTTCGGCCTTTCACCTGATGCTGAAACCAATATCAAGGCTGAAGCCCCTATAGGCAGCGTGCTTGAAATCAGCACACTCTCCTATCGGCTGATCATGCAAATCGCTCAACGCCTGTTGCGCTCTGGCGGCGCCGCACTGATCATTGATTATGGTCATGTCCAAACAAGTTTTGGCGAGACCTTGCAAGCCATCTCAGGCCACCAGCCTGTTGACCCGCTCGCCAACCCCGGTGAAGCAGATTTGAGCGCGCATGTGGATTTTGATTCTCTGCAACGTGCCGCCAGGAACTCCGGCGCACAAATCTACGGGCCGGTGCTGCAAGCCGATTTTCTTAAACGACTGGGCATAGAGCAGCGCGCCGCAAGCCTCATGCATCAGGCCGATGAGACACAATCTGCCGCCATTGCCGCTGCACTCAAGCGTCTCACCCAGATAGATCAACCCACCGATATGGGGGCCTTGTTCAAAGTGATGGCCTTCACCCATCCTGCTATGCCAGAACCTGCAGGCTTTGAGTCAGGGATTAGGTTCTAATGCACGCGCCACAAATCGCCATCTCAACCCCACACCTCGAAAGCAAAGGCATTCGCCATGCTTTTTTCACCCGTCAGGGGGGGATCTCTCAAGGTATTTATCATTCGCTCAATGGCGGCATTGGCTCGAATGACGACCCAAACGCGGTAAAGGAAAACAGACGGCGCATGGCCGATCATCTGGGCATTGATCCGGCTCATTTTCTCGTCCCCTATCAAATCCATTCAGCTGATGCGCTGACAATTTCTTATCCCTTTCTGGTCAACGAACGTCCACGTGCCGATGCACTCGTAACCAAAACGCGCGGCATAGGCATTGGCGTGACCGGTGCTGATTGCGGCATTCTTCTCTTTGCTGACGCAGAGGCGGGCGTGATTGGCGCAGCTCATGCAGGATGGAAAGGCGCACTCACCGGAATATTGGAAACCACTTTGCAGAAAATGGAAGAACTGGGCGCTTCACGCCCCGCAATTCAATGCGTCCTGGGGCCAACGATTGCGCAAGCCTCTTATGAAGTTGGCGCTGACTATCGCAATCGTTTCCTCGATCATGAAGTTGATTACGCCGATTTCTTTATCCCTTCACAACGTGCAGGGCATTTCATGTTCAACCTGCCGGGCTTTATCGGCCAACGCCTGCGTGACGCAGGCATTGGTAGCTTTAATGATCTGGCCCTCGATACTTATGCGAATGAGGATTTATTCTACAGCTTTCGGCGGACCACGCATCGCGGCGAGCCTGATTATGGCCGCCAGATTGCCGCCATTGCCTTGGTGTGAATGCACAGGACTTACGCACTGCCAAGCACCAGACGACGCGCCAAATAAAGCCCGACCATCATCGACAAAGTAAAAGCCAAAGGCTCGATCATGCCCGATACGAGCGCTGCAATCGCGGGGCCTGGGCAAAACCCGCCAATGCCCCAACCAAGTCCAAAGATCAGCGAGCCCAACATTAACCGACGATCAATCTGATCCAGCACTGGCAAATGAAAGGCCGTCGCACAGATTGGGGCAGAGCGACGCAGAACCAATGTAAATCCCGGCACAGCAATGATCAGCGCGCCGCCCATCACAAAGGCAAGCGTTGGATCCCAAGTGCCCAACACATCAAAAAAATCTGTAACCCTTTGCGGATTGACCATGTCGGCCAGAGTCAAACCAGCGCCAAAGACAATGCCAATCAGCAATGCGATGAGTGCAATCATCACGCGCCCCCGATCAGGTGACGCAAGATGAAGACGGACACGCCCGCCCCTGCCATGAAAATTACTGTGGCCACCAAAGAACGCAGCGAAAAGCGGGCCAATCCGCAAATACCATGACCGCTCGTGCAACCTGTTCCAAGTGCCGTGCCAAAACCAACCAGCAGACCCGAGACAATCGTGCCCGCAAATCCAACTTGCATGCGCATATGGGCCCACTCAGTCCAGCCCAAAGCTGTCACACAAAAGGCGCCAAGAGGCAGGCCAATCAGAAATGCCAAACGCCAGCGAAAGGCCGTATCAAATTGAACGGAGAGAAGACCCGACAAAAGGCCAGACATAATGCTAGATATGCCCGCAATGCGCCCCAAAACGAGCAAGAGCAAAACACTGGCAAGGCCGATGAGAGCACCACCGGTCAAAGCCATGATGATTGATTGCGCAGTCATGAAACGCCTCAGCCCGCCAGCATGGCTTTGACGCTGGCGCTGGCTTTGGCAAAATCCATCTGGCCGGTATATTTGGCTTTCAATGCGGCTATCACCTTGCCCATATCCTTCATGCCCGCCGCACCCGTTTCAGCCATAGCGGCCTCTGTCTCTTATACACATCTCCGAGCCCACGAG
>OMIJ01000149.1 GCA_900299065.1 Hyphomicrobiales bacterium | reverse complement strand
CAGGCGTAGGTCTTATTTCTCTGCCTATGCTTTCGCTCGTCATTCCACCCATGCAGGCTGCGGCTATCATTCTGCCCATTCTCATGGTTCAGGACATTGTGGGCGTCATTGCTTTGCGACGCGATTATAATCGACGCAATCTCTTTTTATTGATGATTGGCGGATTGTTTGGCGTTCTACTTGGCATGTCACTGGCTAATCATGTCTCGGATGCCGAAGTGATGACGATGGTTGGCCTTATATCATGCGGCTTTGTCATTGTGACGTTTCTGCGTAAAGGCGGACTTGATGCGCCTGCTCGCACCGGCTCTGTCCCAGCGGGATTGTTCTGGGGCATGTGCGCAGGTTTTACCAGTTTCATCGCCAATGCCGGCGCGCCGCCCGTTCAAGTTTATCTTACCCCTCAGAAATTATCGCCCGCAACTTATGCCGGCACATTCGCCATTCTCTTTGCCGTCCTCAATTATGTGAAATTTGCTGCCTTCATTTGGCTTGGTCAGGTGACCTTGCCTAATCTGCAAGTCTCTTTCGCACTCTTTCCTCTGGCAATTGGCTCAAGCCTTTTGGGCGTTTATTTGATCCGCCGTGTCAAAGCCCTCTTCTTTTACAAGATCATCTACACGCTGACCTTCATCGTCGGCATGAAGCTCATTTATGATGGGATCGTCCAAATCTGGTTTACGCAGGCCGCGTGAATCTTTGCGGGCGGCTGAGCTTTTATTCAAATCCACCGATTAAGCCTCATGAGGGGATCTGAGAGGACTGCGTGAACCAGGGCGGCCTGAGATTTGAAAAGCATCGATAAATACAAGTATTTTGTTAGCCTTAGCGCAGATGTCTCGTCTCCAAAGACGGAAGCGCCCCTTGCAATCCTGACAAAACCTGCGAATTTGCCGCAAATTCTTGATCGCAGGAGGAGTCGCAATGCCCCATGACAATACCCAGAGCCATTGGCATGAAGTGGTCGGTGAGTCTCAAAAGGCCGGCAAAGGCAGCTTTCTGAGGCCCCCGAACCCCTATGATAAGTTTATGATGGAACAGGATATTCCGATTTTTCGTGATATCGGCATTTCCAAAGTTCAGAACCTCCCCCTGAAGCCCTGGTCCCGCATGGGTGGTAAGGGCAGCTTTATCCAGCTCTTCGGTACGGAAAATCTCTGGGGCTGTTATGTTGTTGAAGTGCCCGGCGCTGGGGCCCTCAATGTCGAAAAGCACATGTATGAGGAAATGTTCCTCGTCATCGAGGGGCGAGGCACGACTGAGGTCTGGTGGGATGGCCATGAGCGCTCGAAGCATATTTTCGAATGGCAGAAAGGCTCCATGTTCTCCATTCCACTCAATGCCAATCATCGCATCGTTAATGCCACTTCAAGCCCGGCTTTGATGCTGGCGGGCACCACTGCGCCCAATGTCATTAATCTCTATGACAATCTGGGCTTTGTCTTTGATTGCAATTTCGAGTTTCGTGATCGCTTCAGCGGCGGCGCTGATTTCTTCAAGCCCAGTGATGATGTTGAGCCCGATCCCGTGCGCGGTCTTGCCATGCGCAAAACCAATCTCATTCCCGATGTGATGAATACGGATCTGCCTTTGGATAATCGCCGCTCTCCCGGTTTCCGCCGCATCGAGCCCAGCATGACAGGCAATAAATTCTATCTCTGGATTGGTGAACATCAGGTCGGGCGCTATTCCAAGGCCCATGGCCATGCGTCAGGGCCGGTTCTGATCTGCCTAAAGGGCAAAGGCTATACTCATACCTGGCCAACCTCTCTGGGCACGCGTCCATGGGAATCGGGCAAGGCAGATCAGGTGCGCCGGGTCGATTATGAGCCCGTTGGTCTGGTCACCGCCGCGCCCATGGCGAATGATTGGTATCACCAGCATTTTGCTGTCGGCACCGAGCCTCTGCGCCTGACTGCCTGGTACGGGCCGCGTAAACCCGGCCTGAATTGGGATGCAGCGGCGCCCGGTTCAAAGACCATCGACTTTGGCGCCATTGACATCAGAGATGGCGGCACCGCCATTCCCTATGACGAGGAAGACCCCGCCGTGCGCCGCGATTATGAGGCCATGTTGGCCAAAGATGGTGTTAAAAGCCGAATGGATCCAAAGCTTTACGAGCGCCCAGCGGGTTTGTGAGGATAAATTCGAGCCGGGCTGGTCATTGCCCGCCCGGCTTTGCTAGATAGGCTCAGTCGCGTTTCTTAACGATTCATTGTCCAAGCTATACATTTTTTATCCCTAGAAGTTAAAAAAGTGCAATCTTATCAATGCTTATAACAATGATACGCCTCTAGGGTTGGCGTCTTCATGATTGAGAAGCGCGGCCATTGGGTGTGTCTCTTTGGGCACATGGATTGGCCGATCGGGTCCGGAAAAATGGATTCAGCTTTGAGCTATTGACCCATGGAAAGGTCGCTGTGATAAAGAAATCAGTGTTCTTGAGTAGGGGTCGCCGTTTGTCGCTGCAAACCACGCGCTGGTTGGGGTCTGCCCTGCTGCTCGCGACTCTGGCGGCATGCTCGGCTTTGCCCGCTCAAGGCCCTTCAACCGCTGATGTCGTCAATAATGCCAGCAATGTCACCCCTACGGCAGGCGGTGCGCATTATCTGCTGTCCAATGTCAGCGAACGAACAGTTTCTATTCTCGAGCGCCGAGGGCGCCCCAGTCTGGCTGGTAGCTTTGGTGATTATCGCGGCCAATCGCCCAATCAGGTCATTGGCATTGGCGATATGGTGGCGGTGACTGTCTGGGAGGCTGCTTCGGGTGGCCTGTTCTCAACTCCCGCTCTCAATGGCATGACCACGGGCTCGCATTCCGCCGTCATTCCCGCCCAGCCTGTCTCGCGTGAGGGGACAATCACCATTCCCTATGCAGGCAGTGTGCGCGCAGCGGGCCTGACAACGCAACAAGTTGAAAAATCCATCGTAGAAAAACTCGCGGGCAAAGCGATTGAGCCGCAAGCGCTCGTGTCCATGGCGACCAATATTTCAAATTCCGTCACGGTTACGGGTGAGGTGATTGCCGGTGCGCGCATTCCCCTTTCGCTGCGCGGCGATCGTATTCTTGATGTGATTGCCACAGCAGGCGGCGTGCGTGCCCCCGTTAATGAAACCTTTGTGTCTCTTGGACGCAATAATTCAACCGTGCGTCTGCCCATGCAGGCCCTGCTCACCAATCCCAATGAGAATGTCTATATGCGCCCGGGTGATATTCTCACTTTGATGCGTGAGCCCCAGACCTATACGGCCTTTGGCGCAACGGGCCGCAATTCGCTCGTGCCTTTCGATGCCATCGGCGTTTCACTGGAAGAGGCAGTTGCCAAGACTGGTGGTCTGCTTGATTTGCAGGCTGATCCACAAGGCGTCTTCGTGTTGCGCTCAGAGCCGGTTTCTGTCGCTCGTGAAATTGATCCCAGTTTCCAGATCGAGCCTGGCCAGGCGACTGTCAATGTCGTCTATCAAGCCAATATGCGTGACCCCAGCACTTATTTCTGGGCCCGTCGCTTCCAGATTCGCAACAAGGACATTATCTACGTTGCCACAGCGCCTTTGACCGAAGTGCAAAAGACCATGGGCATTCTCTCATCTGTTTATGGTCCGGCTTTGTCGCTTGGCTCGATCTGTGCGCAATCTGGTGCACGCTGCTGATCAGGCTGATGTCTGGTCCGTTAATCCTCTTCCACAAATGCTTTGAGCAAATGATAGGCAATGGCAATGCGCCCGGGCGGCAAAAGCCCATCGGCATGTTTGCCTTCCAGCATTAGCCTTGCCTCATGCCGTGAGAACCAGCGCGCATCTTCAAGTTCAGTTCTGTCTATAATGAGCTCCCGGCTGAGCGCTTCGGCATGACAGCCAATCATCAATGACGCAGGAAAAGGCCATGGCTGAGAGGCCAGATAGCGCACGCGGCCAATCTCAATACGGGCCTCTTCAAAAATTTCACGCCGCACCGCCGCTTCAATCGTCTCGCCTGGTTCAAGAAAACCGGCCAATGCCGAATACATGCCTTTGCCAAAGCGTGGCTGACGCCCAAGCAAACAATGATCACCATCAATCGCCAGCATGATGACAACCGGATCTGTGCGTGGAAAATGCTGCGCCTGACACGACAGGCATTCACGTTTCCATCCAGCTGAGGCCAGCACGCTCGCCTGACCGCAGACCGAGCAAAATCTGTGGCGCGCATGCCAATGCATCAGACTTTTAGCCTCAGCCATCATGCCCAGAATGGCAGGCTCCATCAGCCCTTGCACCGCCAGCGCGCGCAAATCAGCCAGAGGCAGATCAGGTCTTTGGGTGAGGACGATATGAGGAGGCGCAGCTGGATCGGATGCAAGGGCTTCGGCACGATGGCCAGCTGAATGATCACTCAACAAAGTCGCAAAATAGGCGCGCTCCTGATCGCGCCCTAAAAACGCAACATCCTGCACAAAGCCTAAGGCTTCGCTATCCTTCAGGCTGAACAAGCCCTGTGCCTGGCTAGAGCTGGAGGTGAGGACGAATTTGTCCAGAACAATAACAAAGCTGACGCTGGAGGGATCGGCCTTGAGGGCTGCAATCACAGCCACATCATCCCGCCTGTCTGATAAGCGATCAAGCGGGTTCTGCCCATAGCCATTAGCCATTGAGCGATCTGGGTAGGAGCCAAATTTGGTCATGCTGATCCTTGAATGCAGCAAGGAATATGCGGGGTGCAAGGAATATGCGGGGTGTAAGTGGATGGGAACAGGAAAAAATCATCCACCGCTTGCGCAATCCCCAGCGCTGGTCCAAATAAAGTCCGGGAGGTTGGCGTTGGACGTACCACTCGCCAACCGGGTCAGGTCCGGAAGGAAGCAGCCCTAACGAGAACGGGCGGGTCTTCGTCCAGCCTCCTACTTCAGCCTCTTGATCATGTTTGGCGCAAATGCCAGCACGATCAGCGAGGCAGTAATTGTCAAGGCAAAGCAGTGTCAGGGCCAAATATGAGCGACGGGCCTTCGTCCCACACACAGGATTTGCCCATGCCCTCGCTGGGCCTTGATCTGGGTTCGGTGCCGCAGAAAGCTACTGGCGCGCCTTATCGCGTACTGGCGCGCAAATATCGCCCCGCCAATTTTGATGATCTGATTGGCCAGGAGGCCATGGTCCGCACTCTGGGCAATGCCTTTGAGCTGGGGCGCATACATCAGGCCTATATCCTCACCGGCGTGCGCGGTGTTGGCAAAACCACAACGGCACGCATTCTTGCCCGGGCCTTCAATTATGAATTGCCCGCCCGCGGCGATCAGCCTGCCATCAACAAGCCAACCATTCACATGCCGGAAATGGGTGTGCATTGTCAGGCGATCATTGAATCACGCCATGTCGATGTTATCGAAATGGATGCGGCTTCGCATACCGGCATTGACGATATTCGCGAGATCATCGAATCGGCACGCTATCGCCCTGTGATGGCACGCACCAAAGTCTTCATCATCGACGAAGTGCATATGCTTTCGAAAGCCGCCTTCAATGGTCTGTTGAAGACGCTCGAAGAGCCGCCAGAACATGTGCGCTTTTTGTTTGCTACAACCGAAATCGAACGTGTGCCGGTGACGGTGCGCTCGCGCTGTCAGCGCTTTGATCTGCGCCGCATTGAATCGGATGTCCTCATCGCGCATTTGTCAGGTATTTGTGACAAAGAAGGTGTGAAGATTGATGCTGATGCGCTGGCTTTGATAGCAAGAGCCTCGGAAGGATCGGTGCGCGATTCTCTCTCCATTCTCGATCAGGCCATTGCACATGGCGGCACGTCTGATCATATCAGCCTTGAGGGCGTTGCGCTCATGCTAGGGCTGGCGGATCGCTCGCGCATTATTGATCTGTTTGAGTCGATCATGCGCGGCGATGTCAGAAGCGCGCTTGATGCTTTGAAAGAGCAATATGATCTGGGCGCAGATCCAGCCCTTGTGCTGACTGATCTGGCCGAGTTTGTGCATTTCGTCACGCGCCTCAAGCTCATTCCCGATACCAAATTTGATGCTGCTGTCACCCAGCAAGAGCGTCAGCGCGGTGCGCAATTTGCGCAAAACCTGACCATGCCTGTGCTGACGCGCACCTGGCAATTGCTCGTAAAAGGTCTGGCTGAGATCAAGGACTCACCACGTCCTCTTGCTGCAGCTGATATGGTGCTGGTGCGACTGGCCTATGCCGCAGATTTGCCAACGCCGGATGATTTATTGCGGCGCTTATCGAATGCGCCAAACAAATCTTCTGCTGGTGACTCTGGCAATGGTGCTGCTCCGGCACCAAGAGCGCCAATGGCCTCTGCCAGTTCCGCAACAATGATGATGTCCTCTGGTCAAGCTGCGGCGCGGCCTGTTTTAGCCAGCTCACAGACAGCGGTGCAATTGCAGCATGCAGCGCCAGTCGTTGTGCAAGCTGAAGCTAAAGATCCCCAGCCTAGCGTTCATCTCCACAGCCTTGAGGATGTGGTGAAGCTGGCGCAAGTACATCGCGACATTCAATTGAAAATGGCGCTTGAGCGCGATGTACATTTGATCCGCTTTGAAGAAGGCTCGATCGAATTCTCTCTGGCTTCCGGTGCCTCGCCGCAATTGGCTGCAACTTTGATGCGCCGCTTGCAGGAATGGACGGGCCTGCGCTGGATAGTGGCTATTTCCAATGCGCCAGGTGGTCCAAGCCTCAAGCAGATGCAAGATGCCAAAGAGGCAGAGCGCCTTGTAGGCGTGCGCGCAGAACCGCTTGTGCGCAATGTGCTGGAGCGTTTTCCCGGTGCTGAAATCATTGCTGTGCGTATGCCCGAGCAAGTTTCTGCCATTGCTGAGAGCAATGCCGTGAATAAGGCAAGCAATGATGAAATTGGCTATAGCGATGAAATCGATCTTGATGATGATTTGTGAGGTTCTCCTATGAAGGATATTATGGGCCTGATGAAACAGGCGCAGGCCATGCAGGCGCGCATGCAGGACATGCAGGCTGAACTGGAGCGCACTCTTGTTGAGGGCCAATCTGGCGCAGGTCTTGTGCGTGTGACACTCACCGCCAAGGGCAATATCAAAAATGTGACGATTGATGAGAGTTTGATGAAACCTGAGGAAGAGGAAATTCTCGAGGATCTCATTGTCACGGCGCATGAAGATGCCAAGCGCAAGGGCGAGGCCTTGATGGAAGAGCGCATGAAATCTGTCACTGCCGGCATGCCGCTGCCCCCCGGCATGAAACTGCCGTTTTGATCCATGGCTGAATCCATCGCCGGGCCAGAGATCCAGCGTCTGATTCAATTATTGTCGCGCCTGCCAGGACTTGGGCCGCGCTCGGCGCGACGCGTGGCGCTGCATCTTTTGCGCAAGCGCGAAGAATTGCTCGGACCTTTAGCCGATGCGATGAAGACGGCACATGAGCGCATTCTCATCTGCTCGGCCTGCGGCAATATTGATACGTCAGATCCTTGCACAATGTGCTGTGACGCCAGGCGCGATCCGCACCTCTTGGTGGTTGTGGAAACAGTGGCGGATCTATGGGCGCTGGAGCGCTCCGGGGCATTGAAGGCACGTTATCATGTGCTGGGCGGCACTTTATCTGCGCTTGACGGCATTGGACCGCAAGATTTGCATCTTGATGCTTTAGTGAAGCGCGTGAGTGAAGATCAGGTGCGGGAAGTCATCATTGCAGTCAATGCAACCGTCGATGGTCAGACAACCGCGCATTATATCACTGATCTGCTGGCGCATCTGAATGTAAAGGTCACGCGCCTTGCCCATGGTGTGCCTGTTGGCGGTGAGCTGGATTATCTTGATGATGGCACGATCCTCGCTGCTATTCGCAGCCGCACTTCAGTGTAAAAACAGTCTGCCTATCCGGCGATATTTTTGATAAGATTGATCGAGCTTGTTTGTGGTTTTGCCTCGGCAAATTCCATCTGCTCGATCCGGTCGCCGCGCTT
>OMIJ01000148.1 GCA_900299065.1 Hyphomicrobiales bacterium | reverse complement strand
TTTGGTGAAGCTTTGCGTCCAGAATTTAAAATCTATGCGCAGCAGATTGTGGCCAATGCAAAGGCGCTCGCTGAAACATTGCGCGCAGGCGGCTTTGATATTGTGACGGGTGGCACGGATAATCATCTCATGCTGGTTGATCTGCGTCCCAAAAAGCTAACGGGCAAGGCAGCGGAAGCAGCTTTGGGCCGCGCTCATATCACGTGCAATAAAAACGGTATTCCCTTTGATCCGGAAAAACCCTTTGTGACATCCGGCATTCGTCTTGGCACGCCCGCTGCAACCTCGCGCGGTTTTGGTGTTGAGGAGTTCAGGCAGGTTGGTCAATTGATCGTCGAAACGCTCGATGGTCTGGCGCTCAATGGCGAGGCGGGCAATGAGGCGATTGAAGCTTCCGTGCGCCAACGTGTCGAGGCGCTCACCAAGCGCTTTCCGATTTATGAATGATCGTCTGATAGAGTTGGTCTGATGCGCTGCCCCTTTTGTGGAAGTCTCGATACACAGGTCAAGGACTCACGTCCGACCGATGATGCTTCTGCGATTAGGCGACGTCGTGTCTGTCCAGATTGTGCGGGACGTTTCACCACATTTGAGCGCGTGCAATTGCGCGAATTGATGGTGCTCAAAAAATCGGGTCGCCGGGTTCCCTTTGATCGTGATAAATTGATGCGCTCTTTGGAAATAGCCCTGCGCAAAAGATCGGTTGATCCCGAACGTGTCGAGCGCATGGTCAATGGCATTGTGCGTCAATTGGAGAGCAATGGCGATAGCGATGTCACCAGTGATCATATTGGTGAATTGGTGATGGAGGGCCTCAAGGCGCTCGATGGTGTCGCTTATGTGCGCTTTGCCTCTGTCTATAAGAACTTTCGCGATTCTGCAGATTTCGGCGCTATTGTTGACGAATTGCAGGGCGAGGGGGCACAGGGGGATGCTGCGCAGCAGCAGGGCAAGCCCAAGAGACGCCCATGAGCGGCCAATCTTCACAAGCTGATCAGGCGCGCATTGACGAAGACTTCATGCAGCAAGCCATTGCACTGGGCGCGCAGGGCTTGGGTATGACCTCGCCCAATCCGAGCGTTGGTGCACTTGTTGTCCGCGATGGTCAGATCATAGGTCGCGGCGTGACCCATAAGGGCGGGCGACCGCATGCTGAGACGGAAGCCCTGCGTGACGCTGGTCCTGCGGCAAAAGGCGCAACGCTTTATGTTAGTCTTGAGCCGTGCAGTCATCATGGCTTGACGCCACCCTGCGCTGAAGCGATTGTCGCAGCAGGAATTGCGCGTGTTGTTTCTGCTTTGGATGATCCTGATGCGCGTGTGGCCGGGCGCGGTCATCAATGTTTGCGTGATGCAGGCATTGCCCTCACCACAGGAATTTGTGCGCAGCAGGCCCGGCATATCAATCTGGGGCACATTTTACGCATCACGCAATCGCGCCCTATGGTGACCTTGAAGCTGGCTGAAACATTGGATGGTTATGCCGCCGGCGATCAGCATGATGCGCGCTTGATGATCACAAGTGCCGCCAGCAATGATTATGTGCAAATGCTGCGCGCCCAGCATGATGCAATCATGATTGGCATTGGCACGGCGCTTGCCGATGATCCTCTACTCACTGTGCGCGCCAAGGGGTTTGAAGATCGCAAACCTCTGCGTGTGGTGCTTGATACGCATTTACGTTTGCCGCTCAAATCGCGTCTGGCTGTCACAGCCAGGAATAATCCCACTCTGGTGATTGCAGGCGCGTCTGCATCGAAAGAAAATCAAAAGCAATTGGAGGCTTGCGGCCTAAGCATTGCCCATTGTGGTATCAATGACGCTGGCAAGCTCGATCTGTTGCAAGCGCTCAAACTCTTGGGCGAGCGCGGTCATACGCGTGTTTTCAGCGAAGGTGGTCCCCAGATTGCGGCGCATTTGATCGCGCAAAATCTGGCGGATGAGACGCTGATGTTTACCAGCACCAAACCATTGGGGCGCGCAGGTCTGGCAGCGCTCGATGCGCATAGCCGCCAGATCCTGCAAGATCCCTCGCGCTATACATTGCGCCAGACGAGCCAGATTGGCAGTGATCAGTTGAAGATCTTTGAAAGGGTGCTGTGATGTTCACGGGTCTGATTAGCGATGTGGGCGAGGTCTTGTCTGTCGAGAGCCGCGGCCAATTGCGTCGTATTCGTATTGCCTGTTCTTATGATCCTGATTCAATCGCTTTGGGCGCATCGATTGCCTGTTCAGGCCCCTGTCTTACAGCGATTGCTATTGGTCAGGCGCAGGGAAAATGCTGGTTTGATGTTGATGCAGCGGCTGAGACATTGGCGCGCACCAGTGTGGCCGATTGGGTCGTGGGCACAAGGATCAATCTCGAGCGATCACTCAAAATCGGCGATGAATTGGGCGGCCATATGGTCTCGGGCCATGTCGATGGCCTTGCTGAGATTGTCAAAGTCGCATCCTTCGATGGCATGACCAGATTTGATATCCGCGCGCCCCAAGCGCTGATGAAATTCATCGCGGAAAAGGGCTCCATCAGCCTTGATGGCACATCCTTGACCGTCAATAGCGTAACGGAGGATCAATTCAGCGTTTTGCTCATCCCCCATACTCTGGCTGTAACCACATGGGGAACGCGCCAGACAGGCGATAGGCTGAACATTGAAGTGGATATGATGGCGCGTTATGCGGCGCGACTTGTGGAGGCGAAATAGCTGGGTTGCGGGCGGTGTTGGTTGGTATGCTGCCGATCAAAGCCTTAGACTTTTGCTGCATTTGCTTTAAGGAAGAGAAAAGCACCCTGCCAAGATTGATCTGGATGGTTCATGGCACAAATTGATCGTAATTTCGCACAGCCAGCAAGCGTCAATGGCGCGCGGTTCCTCATCGTCGAGGCGCGTTTCTATGAGGCCATTGGCGAAATGTTGCTGGCAGGCGCAAAGGCTGCTTTGCACAAGG
>OMIJ01000147.1 GCA_900299065.1 Hyphomicrobiales bacterium | reverse complement strand
ATACATGACTTCATCAGGCCCGCCATCGACTTTGCGGGAAATGCCGGCAAGGCCGGGAAAATGTTTGGCATCTTCGAGCACGAAGGAATGTGTCGAACCGGAATCAAACCAGACATCGAGCACATCATCAATCTTTTCATAATCATCGGGATTATGATCGGGCTTGAGAAAGCGCGCGGCTGCATCCTTCGCATACCAGGCATCAGCGCCTTCGGCTTCAAAGGCTGCGCCAATGCGCGCATTGACACGCTCATCAATCAAAATGTCATGCCCGCCTTTTTTGACAAAGACAGCAATGGGCACGCCCCAGGCACGTTGACGCGAAACCACCCAAACAGGCCGATTGGCAATCATGCCCGTGATGCGGTTTTCACCTGAGGCAGGCACCCAGCGTGTTTTGGTAATCCCATTGAGCGCGCGTTGACGCAAAGAGCTTTTCGTTGCGTCCTCCTCCAATGCCAAGGGCTTGTCCATGGCAATGAACCATTGCGGTGTATTGCGGAAGATCACCGGCTTTTTCGAGCGCCAGGAATGCGGATATTGATGCTTCAACCGGCTACGGGCAATGATATTGCCGGCCTCATTAAGGGCGCGGATCAATGCTTCATTGGCATCGCCTTTATTGCCCTTGTCATCAATCACACGATGACCTTCAAAACCGGGCGCATCCTGCGTATAAAAACCATCCGCATCCACAGTATAAGGAATGCGTGGATCAATGCGCCGCTCAATGAGCAAACGGCTGGAGGCCATCCAAATGTCAAAGTCCTCACGTCCATGGCCGGGCGCGGTATGAACAAAGCCTGTTCCCGTATCATCTGTGACATGATCGCCATCAAGCAGCGGCACAGTGAAAGAATAGCCCTTGCTGGCAAGCGGATGTGCGCATTCCAGTCGCTTGAGCACATCAGCGCTGACATCCTCGATTAATTCAAAGCTTTCAACTTTTGCTGATTTGAAGACATCTGCTGCAAGCTTTTTCGCCAATACATAAACATCACCCCGGCGCGCCCAATTATTTTCGGGCGCTTCCGTCACGCGATAAAGTCCATAGGCAATCTTGTGTGAGTATGAAATGGCGCGATTGCCCGGCAGCGTCCAGGGCGTTGTGGTCCAGATCACGACGCGGGCAGATTTGATCGCATTGGGTGCGCCTTCGCCAACCGAAGTGATCGGAAAAGCCACCCAGACCGTATCGCTGGTGTAATCTTCATATTCAACCTCGGCTTCTGCCAGAGCGGTCTTTTCAACCACGCTCCACATCACAGGCTTGGAGCCACGATAGAGCAGTCCATTGGCTGCAAATTTCATCAATTCGCGTGCGATCTGCGCTTCGGCTGCAAAAGTCATGGTTGAATAGGGATTGGCCCAATCGCCATTCACGCCCAGTCGTTTGAATTCTTCGCGCTGCTGACTCAGCCAATGGCTGGCATAAGCGCGGCATTCCTGACGAAAGGCAATCATCGCATCCGGATTGGAGAAGTCCGGTTTTTGTTTGCCCTTGGAGCGATAGTTTTCTTCCTCAATCTTCCATTCAATCGGCAGTCCGTGACAATCCCAGCCCGGCACATAATTGGAGTCCTTGCCGAGCATTTGCTGGCTGCGCACCACAATGTCTTTGAGGATTTTATTGAGCGCATGGCCAATGTGAATATTGCCATTGGCATAGGGGGGGCCATCGTGCAGCACGAATTTTGGACGGCCCTTGCCCTTGGCGCGTAATTGTCCGTAAAGGTCGATCTTCTCCCAATGGGCGAGAATTTCCGGCTCTTTTTGCGGCAGGCCAGCCCGCATGGGAAAATCGGTCTGCGGCAGGAACAGAGTCTTGGAATAATCGGGACCTTTGTGCGTGTCGGTCGGTTCGGTCATGAAGCAAGTCTCAGGGGATTAACGGGCACTGCGCCATCTCAATGCTGGCAATAACTGATTTGTCAGCAAAGTGCCAATCCCTGAGTCAGCCGCATTATCAGCCAAGAATGGCCCGTGCCTGTTCGACATCCAGCCCAATCTGCCGCGTCAGGGCCTCAAGACTGTCGAATTTCTCTTCACCTCTCAGCCAGGTGACAAAGCTCACTTCCAGCTCGCGTCCGTAAAGATCGCCTGAGAAGTCAAAAATAAATATTTCCAGCAAGGGCGGGCCATTATCCACCGTCGGCCGCCGCCCATAACTGGCCACACCATTATAGATCATTTCCGCAAGCCTGACCCTGACAGCATAAATGCCAAAAGCCAGACCACAGGAGGGGTCTAGCGCTAGATTGGCTGTTGGATAGCCAAGGCTGCGCCCAAGCTTCTGCCCATGCAGCACTTCTCCCAGCACAAACCAATCATGGCCCAGCAGGGCTCGTGCTCTGGCCACATCCCCCTTATTCAGCGCCATTCTTGTTGCTGCCGAATGAACCGCCTCGGTCGACCCATCGGGGTCCGCCATTACTTTGCTGGCGATTTCGACAACAAAGCCATGCTTTTGACCCGCTTCGCGCAAAAACTCGGGCGTGCCAGCGCGGGCCCGGCCAAAATGGAAATCATAGCCCACCACAGCGCCTGATAGACCCAATCTTTCAACCAGGATCTGGCTGACAAATTCTTCAGCGCTGAGGCTTGCAAGATCCTGATTAAAGCTCAGCACCACCATGCCCGACAGGCCCAGTCGCTGCATAATACGTGCCTTGGCTGGCTCGGGGGTCAGGCGAAAGACGGAAGGGCCACCAGCAAAATAATCCCCCGGATGGGGCTCAAAGGTAAGTAAAGCGCAGGGACGGCCCAGCCGTTGCGCCAGCGCCATGGCCTGCGCGATCACGGCTCTATGACCGCGATGCACGCCGTCAAAATTGCCGATTACATAGATCGCTCCCTCGAGACCTGCAGGCGGTTTCGGAGGATCACGGACGAGAACAAAGGATTGAGGCGTTGCTTGCGATGGAATGGTCAAACTCTCAACTCATGGGGCAGGGCAGGGATCATCAGAGCCTGACGGGGCGCAAACTGCCTCTCCCGCTCTCGCGCGTCAAGAAACCTTTGTGATTGAGACTTGTTCCAAGATCAGGACTTGACTTTTCTGGTGGGCACCATGACCAGCGCCTCGCCATCCAGCACAATCTTGCCATCGACAATGGCCTCGCATTTGAGCCTGCATCGCCGCCCTTCGGGCACTAATTCGATCACTTCCACCACAATGGAGACAACATCACCGATGCGGACTGGTGCCCGGAAATTGAGCGTCTGAGAGAGATAAATCGCGCCAGGCCCGGGCATGCGCATGCCAAGCACAGCTGAAATCAGGCTCGCTGTATAGAGCCCATGGGCAATGCGACCGCCAAAACGAGTTTTGCGAGCAAAATGGTCCGACAGATGAATGGGATTATGATCCCCTGTGAGCGTGGCAAAGCCGACCACATCATCTGACATGACCGTTTTCATCAACCCCTCGCGCATGCCAAGGGTGAGGTCTTCGAAATAATATTCCTTAATTCCCAGCTCGCTCATTTTATCTGCTTTTTTGAATGGATCTGGCCAAAGTTGAGAGATTATCAGAGCTTGCAGGTTTGAATGCAAGCGAAGTCCTCAAAACATGTGGTCACCAGGGCACTGGCAATTTGTCGCAAGCGCTTAACCGGCTGGCAACGGACTTCATCTACAGTGCTCAGCTCTGAGCGTGTCTTGCGACGCCCGATTAGTATTATTGATTTTGTATTAAGCCTTTGGAGTGAGCAATGAACCTTGATTTGAATATGCCGATTTTGGTGGTCGATGATTATGCCACAATGGTCAAGATCATTCGCAATCTGCTCACCCAGATCGGATTTACCAATATTGATGACGCCCCCAATGGCTCGACGGCTCTGGCCAAGATCAAGGCTAAATCCTATGGGCTCGTGCTCTCGGATTGGAACATGGACGAAATGACGGGCATTGAATTATTGGCTCTGGTGCGCGCCGATCCAGCCAATGCCAAGCTTCCCTTCATCATGGTGACGGCGGAATCAAAGGCCGATAATATCATCATGGCGCGCCAATATGGCGTCGATAATTATCTGGTCAAACCTTTCACCAAGGATGCGCTGGCTGCCAAAATCACCCAGATTTTTGCCGCCGCTCAGGCTGCCTGAGCCCTGTCAGGGTTCAGAGCTTACCAGCTCAATTCCGGCATGATGAAATCTGGCACAATCCCGGCTGATTGTGTCAGCTCGGCATAGGCCTTTTGATCCATTGGCCCCAGTTGCGCCTTGCTATTGGGATGTAACTGGGCACGATGAATGCCCTGGCTGATGAATATGGATTGAAAATTCTGATCATGCGCGCCGCGAATGTCGGTGCGCATGGCATCACCAATTGCAAGAACGCGCCTGCGATCAATAGCAGCCTTGCGATGATCAGTAGCAAGCTTTAACGCGCGCTCATAGATAGGCGCAAAAGGCTTGCCTGCCTGATAGACGCGCCCGCCCATTTGCTCATAGCTCTGCGCCAAAGCACCCGCGCAATAGAGTTCATGATCCCCCACATGCACGACTAGATCAGGATTGGCAGAGATGAAATCAAGTTTGCGTCTGAGCATGGTTGTAAAGGACGTGCGATAATCCTCTGGCGTTTCGTGCTCATCATGAAACAGACCCGCGCACACCACATAAGATGCCGATTCCAGATCCACGCGTGGCGGATTGATCCCGAAGCGATCTTTGAGAATATCGAAAAAGGCGAGATCACGCTCCGGCCCGATGTGATAGAGCGGTGCCTCGCCGCGCTCGACGATAAAACTTAAAGTCACATCGCCTGATGTCACTATAGCATCATAGGCGGAGTCCGGTGCGCCCAATCTGGCCAATTGCTCCAGAATAGGCGGGTAGGGGCGCGGCGCATTGGTGACTAAAATCACAGTGCCACCCTGCGCCCGAAATGCGCTCAGCGCCGCACAGGCTTTGGCATAATGCGCGCGTCCATTATGCACGACGCCCCAAATGTCACACAAAATGACATCATATTCACGGGCGATTATAGACAGTCCGGAGAGAGGTGAGGTTGAGTTCATACATTTCGGCTAAGGCCCATGCCCAGGGAAGTCAAGCGAAGGGAAGACAGGCCGCGTTTATGACAAACTGTCGCAACCCATTCCAACCCTTGTACTTCTTGCCCCGGCTGTCTATCTCTTGAGAGGACACAGGCCGCGCGGGCTTGTGAAAACAGGACGGAGCCTGTCATGAGTACCAACACAATCGTTTTGAAAGTCACCGGCATGACCTGTCAGGGCTGTGTGCGATCCGTCGATAAACTCGTCAAGCGCGCCGATCCGCAAGCGCAAGTGAATATTGATCTTCCCACTGGGCGCCTGGAAGCCTCCACTCAGGCCTCAGCACAAACTTTGATCAATGCAATCAATGCTGCTGGTTATCAGGCGCAAATGGCCTGATGCGCAAAGCGCGCCTGCTCAACTGAGCTGATCGCTTGTCTGGTCTCAGCACGTCTCTTCTGATGTGCTGAGTGATGTGATCTTGAGCTTGCCAGTATTCCCAATCAGGTTCATTCTTCGCTCGTAAGGTCTCACGCGAGATATTGCCTCGCATCCAACAGACCTGCGGGAGGATGACATGAGAAAATTGCTTCTCGGGTTCATGCTTGTCGCCAGCACCTCTGTGCTGGCCCAAACCAATGCACCTGAAATACCATTTGATTCTGACATTGATTTTTTCAAACTACCGGCCGATCTGCATTTTGGAGAAATGGCTGGCGTTGCGCTGGATTCAAAGAAAAACGTTTATGTGTTCTCGCGTGGCAATGTGACAGGCGCAGCCTATAAGGCGCAGGCCTCGCAATTGCTCAAATTCAGCCCAACAGGCGAATATATTGGCGAAATTGGCAAGAATAATTATGCCTGGTCTTATGCCCATGTCGTGCGCGTCGATCGCTATGACAACATCTGGGCTGTTGATAAGGGCTCGGATATGATTGTGAAATTCAATCCGCAAGGCCGCATCACCATGGTCTTTGGGCGAAAGATGGAGGCCTCCGATAAATCTTCCGAGCCTTATGATCGCGAGCATGATCCAAAGCCTACTAATTTTGAAAACGGCCGTTTTCGTATGCCAACCGATGTGGCCTGGGATGCCGATGACAATGCCTATTTCAGCGATGGCTATTGGAATTCGCGCATCGGCAAGGTCGATAAAAACGGCGATTGGGTCACATCTTGGGGTAGTTTTGGTCGCGGCCCCGGGCAATTGGATACGCCACATTCCATCGCCACAGATAATCAAGGCCAGGTCTATGTCGCTGATCGCGGCAATCGCCGCATTCAGGTGTTTGACGGCACGGGTAAGCTCTTGCGCGAGATCAAAGCCGATCTGCCAATACCTCCTGATGCAAAGCCTGCCATAGGCAATCAGCCGCCCAATCTGGCGGGCTATCAAGGCTCAATGACCAATATGCCAGGCGCGCCCTGGGCGATTTGCATCACACCGGGCAAGACACAATATCTCTATATGGCCGATGCTTTTCCTGGCCGGGTCTATAAATTTGCGCTCGATGGCACTTTGCTGGGCTGGTTTGGTAAGGCGGGCAAACAGCCCAAGCAATTTGGCTGGATTCACGAAATCGCCTGCCCCTCTGAGAATGAACTCTTCGTTGCCGAAGTGCTCAATTGGCGCGTACAAAAACTCACCTTGCATCCCGAATGGGCCAAAGCCAATTAAACCGGGCAGCTGACCGCGAACGCAGCTGGTCCCGAAATCGGGACCAGTTTTTACTTGAGTGAATCGCCCCAAGGGTGCAGATCAGACACAGGCTCCGCTCGAAGGGCCATACGATCCAACTCGTCAAATTCCTCCATCTGTCTTCACATGAGGGCAGGGGAATGATGAAAGGGGAATTTTGAATTGTCTGCTGCTGAACCCAATGCCCCTTTGCGTGTGCAAATACCTGTTTACGGTGTGGGTCTGTTCAGCAATAGCATGACCGATGTGGGCTCGGTGATTTTACCGATCTGGCTGGCAAGTCTGGGGGCGACTCCCGCCACAATAGGTCTTGTTGTCGGTTCGCGTCATATTCTCCCATTTTTATTCGCTATTCATGGCGGAGCCTTGATGGATCGCCTGGGCGTCAAACTGCTCACCTCCATTTGCGCGGCGACGAGTGGGCTCATCATCCTCACACTGCCTTTACAAACCGCGCTGCCGGTCATTGTGATCATGCAAATGATCAATGGTTATGGTTCGGCTATGGGCTGGATTGGGGCCCAAACTGCTTTCGGGCGTTTGCTGAAAAGCAATCCGACTTATTCGGGACGTTTTGCGTTTGGTCTGCGTGTCGGCAGCTT
>OMIJ01000146.1 GCA_900299065.1 Hyphomicrobiales bacterium | reverse complement strand
GCTCTGCATTGGTTGTGATAGCTTCACGCTCCGAGGACAGACCTTCAAGCAAAGTGCGAAGCCGGCGCTCGTTCTCAGAATAAGCGCGCTCGATATTGGACACTTCGGCGCGCACTATCGTTTCCAATTCGCTGGCGCGGGCCAAAGCGCGCTCAATCCCATCACCCATGTAGGCGATTTCGCGACGAATGGCTTGTGAAAGAGAGACAACGCTTTCTGTGGCGAGGCTTTCGGGCTCGGCCAGACGCAAAGCGACTTCGGTCATCAGGCGAGCCGTTAAACGCATTTCCTGTGTGCGCCGGATCAGAGTCCCCAAGAGAACAAATAAAACTGCTGGTCCCAGCGCGGCAAAGATCAGCAAGGCTTTGGTGTGTTGAGCTACATAAGCCCATTCGCCGCTATTCCATATGCTAAAGCCATAGGCTGACCAAAGAGCCAACCAAAAAAACGCCAGACTTGAGCCGATCACTACAGGTGTGCGGCTGGATTGGGTTTGCATGGTTTGCAGAATTTGCCCGACTGAGCGTCGATCATCATTGGCCGCAGGCTGACTATTGGCGGTCGCAACGTTTAAAGCAGGAGGAAGATTGGGGCTCTGCCTAGGGCGCGTGATCATGGCCTCCTGCAGATCTTCGATCCTCATTTTCGACAATTCATCATCGCTGATTTCGGGCAGGCGCGGACTGGCTTGAATTGCGGGTGCTTCTGCCTGCAATTTGGGATCGGCCGGTGGAACTTCCACTTTGGGGGCCTTGGCTGCAATGTCCTCCTGACCGGTCATATTCAGCGCTGCCTCTATCGCAGAGAGAGCGGCGGCTGCCGGGTCGAGAGATTTGGGTTGGGGGGCCATATGCGCCTCGCTTGCTGCATCCAAAATTAAATTCAGCCTGTGAGCCCAATAACTTGTGATTGAGCAGGGGACACAAAGGCCGGAAGTTAATCTTAGTTAATATTACTGCTTATGGGGGGTGAATGAAACTGAACGCGACAAGTATTGACCCTGTGTAAGGGAAATTCGTTAAATATCGTTAACGCGTAATTTACTGTCGTAAGAAAAGCCCCAAATTCTGTTTCAAACATTCCATTTTTATGAAGCTTGTTCACCAGCCATTCGAGATTGCTTCGCTATAAATCCGACAATTGAAAATTGATTTCGATTCATCGATATACAACGGAGACTTTTATGTCCAGCCAAATGGCCCCTCTGGCCCGCCCGCAGACTGATTTTTCTTTTCTTTCTCCGCAATTTGAGGGGCGGGCGCTGGATCTTGTCCATCTCTCCCGTCAATCCCTGGGTGATCGGGCTTTGGAGCTGGAATTGCTCAGCCTGTTCGACTGCCATGCCAGGCAGATTCTGGATCGTCTGGAGGCGGCAGGGCCTCAGGCGGATCGCCAATGGCGTCTCGATCTTGCCCATGCTCTTAAAGGATCAGCCCGTGCGGTGGGAGCCCAAAAGGTCGCCTGTTTGGCTGAAGCCTATGAATTCAGCCTGATAGCTTCAAATTCTCGGGTGCTCAGCCAGCAAAAACTGGCGGAATTGAAGCTTGCAATCCATGAGGCCTGTGACATGGCGCAATCTCTGATCGCGGGTGGATAAAGGGGCACTCGCCAAACCCCTTGCATTTGGGTAAGGACAGGGCCGGAAATTTCAGGTTCTTCCAGCAAGGGATTCCCTTCATGCCCAAAGTTACATTTACGGATAAGAATGGCGTCAGCCGCAGCGTCGAGGCCGAAGTCGGTTCAACCTTGATGGAAACCGCTCTGCGCAATGATATTCCCGGCATTGAAGCCGAATGCGGCGGGGCCTGCGCTTGTGCCACCTGCCATGTCTATGTCGATGATGCCTGGGTCGAAAAGCTGCCCAAAGCTGAGCAAATGGAAGAAGATATGCTGGATTTCGCGCATGATGTGCGGCCCAGCTCGCGTCTGTCCTGCCAGATCCGCATCACCAATGATGTCGATGGCCTGAAGGTCACCACACCAGATTCTCAATAAGCGCGTCTAATTACATATTCAAATTGGAATATAAACTGTTTCCAGATTTGATATGTTAAATAGGGCTGCACTTGCAGCCTGCCCAAAGGCTTCTGCTACAGTTCATTTGGCGGCTATCTTCCAGCCAAGTCATCTGGCAGCAAGCCCATTGGCAGATCATTCATCTGCCAATCTAATTCTTTGAACTGGACTGGATCATGAGCGAGATCATCAAAACCGATGCCTTGATTATTGGCGCTGGCCCGACGGGCCTTTTTGCTGTCTTTGAATTGGGCCTGCTCGATATCAAAGCGCATTTGGTGGATATTCTGCCGCGTGCGGGCGGGCAATGTTCCGAGCTTTATCCAGAAAAGCCGATCTATGACATACCGGCCTTTCCAATGGTCACGGGGCAGGGGCTCGTTGATAATCTGATGAAGCAGATTGAGCCTTTTGGTCCAACTTTCCATCATGGTGAGCAGGTTGATCAGCTCGAAGTTTTGGGCACGCCAGAGGCGCCTTTGTTCAAAGTGACAACAGATGCCGGCAAAGTGTTTGAAGCCAAAGTGGTGCTTATTGCAGCGGGCGGTGGTTCATTCCAGCCCAAGCGCCCGCCTGTGGCGGGCATTGAGGATTATGAAGGCAAATCGGTCTTCTATGCTGTGCGTAAAATGGAAAGCATGCGCGGCAAACGCATTCTGATTGTGGGTGGTGGCGATTCCGCGCTTGATTGGGCGCTTAATCTGCATCCATTGGCCAGCCGCATTATACTGATGCACAGGCGTGATGAATTCCGCGCTGCGCCTCATTCGGTCAATGCGATGCGTGAACTTGTTGCGCAGAAGAATATGGATCTGATCATGGGACAGATCTCATCTCTCAAAGGCAGCAATGGCCAATTGAGCGCTGTCACGATCAAAGGCAATGATGGTCAGGTCTCCGATATTGAATGCGATGTGATGATGCCCTTCTTCGGTCTGACGATGAAGCTGGGTCCGATCGCCGATTGGGGTCTCAATCTGCATGAGAATCTTGTGCCGGTGGATACGGAAAAGTTCGAGACTAATATTCCTGGCATATTTGCTGTTGGTGATATCAATACTTATCCCGGCAAGCTGAAGCTGATTTTGTCAGGCTTTCATGAAGTGGCTTTGGCGGCGCAAAAGGCGCATCGCTATATTTATCCCGATAAAAAGCTCACCTTCCAATATACGACCTCATCCTCCAGTCTGCAGCGCAAGCTCGGGGTCAATTGATCCTCAGCCTTGCCTTGTGGGGCGGTGCGATTAAGCTGCCGCCGATAAGTCGGGTAAAGAATGACCGGAGCAGGAACAGATCGGACACGACCAAGGATTGAGGGCGGACCTGCCATTATTCTGGTTCGTCCGCAATTGGCCGTAAACATTGGCATGTGTGCAAGAGCCATGGCCAATTTCGGTCTGTCGGATTTGCGGCTGGTCAATCCCAGAGAAGGATGGCCGCGCACGGGGGCCTTGCGCAAGGGCGCTTATGCGGCTGCGGCTGGCGCTGTGCATTTGCTCGAAAATGCCAAACTCTTTCCCACGCTCGAAGAGGCCGTGGCCGATCTCAATTTTCTATGGGCGACAACAGCGCGCGAGCGTGGTCAGGGCAAAAGAATTCTGCCACCTGTAAATGCTATGGCCGAGACTTTTGCCGCAATTAGCAATGGTGAAGCGCATGGCATTTTGTTTGGCCCCGAGCGCACGGGGCTTGATAATGATGAAGTGGCTTTGGCAGATGCGATCATTACTTTTCCTGTTAATCCGGCCTATGCCTCGCTCAATCTAGCGCAAGCGGTTCTGCTGACGGGTTATGAATGGTTTCGGGCCTCACAAGGGGATCAATTGCCATTTGAGGCGATAAATCACTCACCGCCTGCGCAGCGCGAAATGGTGATTTCTTTTTTTGAATTTCTCGAAGGGCATCTCGAAACGAATGGGTTCTTTCGTCCGGAGGGCAAGCGCGCAGTGATGCAGCGCAATCTGCGCAATATGTTTCATCGCATGCAATTGACCCAGCAAGATGTCCGCACGCTTTGGGGTGCGATGGTGCGTCTGGTGGATGGGCCGCGCAAAGAAGCCAAAACACGCAAGCGCATTCGCCAGCCCAGGCCTGCCGTTAAAGCAGATGAGGCTCAAACTGGAACTCAAACTCGTCTCACGCCTGAAGATCAATCCTCATAGGATCAGATAATGACAATCGTGCTTGTGCATGGAGCCTGGAGCGGCAGTTGGTCCTGGCGCGATGTGCGCCGTTTGCTAAGTGCAAAAGGCTATGAGGTGATTGCACCCACATTGAGCGGGCTTGCAGAGCGCGCCCATATCAAGCCGGATCAGGTGAGTTTGCAATCGCATATTCAAGATGTCGCGGGCCTTTTGCATTATGAGGATCTCTCGCGCGTTCTGCTGGTTGGTCATTCTTATGGTGGCATGGTGATTACCGGAGCAGCCGATCGCATGGTTGAACGCTTGGCCGGGCTTGTCTATGTCGATGCTTTTTTGCCCGAGAGTGGGCAATGTCTATTTGATATTGTTCCTCCCTATTCGCGTCTTACGCAGGAAAGTGCGGCGCAGGCTCATGATGGTGGCCAATCCGTGCCACGCGCGCCGCAGGCAAATATGTCGCAGTCAGACGTGCAGCAGGCAGGGATGCAGCAGGCAGGGATGCAGCAAAATGGGGATGCAGCCCGCTGGGCGGGTTTGTTCTCAGCCCAGCCCATAGGCACTTTGCGCCAACCTTATGTGTCGGTACGAGACGCCAAAACCATGGATGTCAGCCAATGGCCTCCTCGCCATTATGCTTTGTGCACGGCCTATAAAGGCAGTGTGTTTCATCAAATGGCGGCCAAGGTGGACGGGCAGGCGGGATGGACATTGAGCCAGTTTGATGCTGGCCATGATGTGGTGCGCACGCATCCCCATTGGGTGGCTGCGCGGATAGAGGAGATTGCGCAAAATCTCGAGATTGCCAAGTCCTTCAGCAAAAAGCTGTGAGCGGCTGGCAAAAGGTTTATGATCAGCTCATGATAGTGCCGACCATATTGGTTTTCGATTCGGGTCTGGGCGGTTTGACCGTCTATGGTGAGATTGCGGCTTTGCGCCCGCAGGCCCATTATTTCTATCTGGCCGATGATGCCGTCTTCCCCTATGGCGCCTTGCCTGCCGAGGCCTTGGTCGAGCGGGTGAATGGGCTGATGGATCATTGGATCGCAGTACTCAAGCCCGATATTGTCGTGATTGCTTGCAATACGGCTTCAACTCTGGTGCTGCCGCATTTACGTGCGCGTCATCCTCATGTGCCGTTTGTGGGTACAGTGCCGGCGATCAAGCCAGCGGCTGTGCAATCGCGTTCGCATATGATTTCGGTTCTGGCGACGCCGGCCACTGTGGCGCGGGATTATACGCATGATCTGATCCGCGAGCATGCGGCCCATTGCGAGGTGCAATTGGTGGGTGCGCCAAATCTCGCTAGTCTGGCTGAGCGCGTCATGCATGGTGAAAAGGTGAATGATGCAGACATTTTCGCCGAGATCGCGCTTTGTTTTGTTGAGCGCAATGGCAAGCGCACGGATCATATTGTGCTGGCGTGTACACATTACCCGCTCTTGCTTGCGCATGTGCAAAGGTTGGCGCCTTGGCCGGTTCAGTGGGTGGATCCTGCCCCTGCCATTGCGCGGCGGGTAGATCATGTGCTTAACCAAACAGGCTTTGTCCAAGCAGGCTTTGCACAAGAAGAGGCGCCAGGCATTGGTCGGCAGGCCTCAGGCCGTGCCCTATTCACCAGCGATAAAGTGCAAGAGGCCGTTTTGATTGCGGCGCTGGCGCAGATTGGCTTGAAGGTCGGGCCTTGAGGTTTTATGGGGGTTATATGTCGAAACAAAATCAACCCCCGCAAGATCCCACCGATTATGGTCATCGCACCAGAGTGAATATCATTGCCGGCATTTCGATCAGCGTCATTCTGGGGATTTTGATCTGGTCCATGTTATGGCTGGCTGAGTCCGAGCGCATGCAAAAATGCATTAATTCGGGGCGGCGTAATTGCGAAAAACTCGATATTCCACCCCCGCCCCCGCGCGATTCGATTATGGTGCCTGCCCATTAAGGGGCGGCTTTTGACACAAGCTTAGCGGGTCGACTGATCGGCCTGAATATCAGTTGACCTTGGCCTGAGCGCATTCCAAACTGAATGCAATTGAACAATCGGGAGGGACTAATGAATTTGAAACTGTGCAGCCTTGTAATAGCGGGCACAAGCTTGTTGCTGACCACCAGCGCCTCTTTGGCCGCTGATCAGGCCTTGATCGATGCGGCTCGCAAAGAAGGCTCTGTCACCTGGTATACAACGCAGATCATCAACCAATTTGCTGCTCCTGCTGCAGAAGCCTTCCAGAAGAAATATAATATTCGCGTCGATTATGTGCGCGCCGATAATAATGAAGTGATCTTGCGTTTGGGTCAGGAATCCAAGGCTGGCAAGATTATGGGCGATGTGTTTGACGGCACGGTGAGCAGTCCTTTGATCAGGGATGGTTTGGTGCTGCAATATCAGCCTGAATCCGTCAAAGATTTGCCGCAGGATTATCGCGATCCCAATGGCTATTGGGTCGCCACAAATCTTTATGTCCATACGCCGGGCATTAATACAGCTTTGGTTCCCAAAGGGCAGGAGCCCAAGACCCATATGGATTTTCTCGATCCAAAATGGAAAGGCAAGTTGGTTTGGGCTGGGCGGCAAGCCTCTTCTGCTGCGCCCGGTTTTATCGGCGCAGTGCTGATGGAAATGGGCGAGGAGAAGGGCAAAGACTTTTTGCGTCAATTGGCCAAGCAAAATGTGACGGCTTTGGGTGTGTCTGCCCGTCAAGTGCTCGATCAGGTGATCGCCGGAGAATTTGCTGTGGCGCTCAATATATTCAACAATCACGCGACTATTAGTGCAGCGCAGGGTGCTCCATCAGCCTGGTTGCCGATTAGCCCCAGTCTGGCGGTCTTTTCAGTTGCGGGTGTGGTGAAGAATGGCCCTCATCCCAATGCTGGTAAATTGTTGATTGATTTTTTGATCTCTGAAGATGGTCAAAAAATCTATCGTGATGCGGATTATATATCCGTGCATCCTAAAGTGCCGCCGCGTGATCCCAATTTGCGGCCCGATGGTGAGAAGTTTAAAGCCTTCTTCGTCGGGCCCGATGAGCTGGAGGATAAAGTGGCTGGGTGGTGGAAAGTCTATCAGGAGATTTTCCGTTGAGATAAATGAAAGGCCCGGATCTCTCCGGGCCTTTTGTCATTGGATGTTGATCATCGAGGCTATGCTGGGTGTGCCATTAT
>OMIJ01000145.1 GCA_900299065.1 Hyphomicrobiales bacterium | reverse complement strand
TGCCCGCTGCATAGCTGTTCCATTGCGTCAGGAAGCGATCGGTCATGGCCTGATCATCGAAAGACTCAAGCGGTTTTCCGGCCATTTCATCTGGATAAATATAGAATTCTTTGCGCTGCAGATCCTTGTGCACAGGCGTAGTGCCAAACACAGCTAATTGTGACAATTGTCCTTCCTTGCTTAGCAACCAATTAGCATAAATCTTGCCCGCTATAACGCCGGGGCTACCTTTGAAAATGGCTAGCTTCGACATTTCCAGCGGAACAAGATCAGGGCAATGCCATGCAATGGGTGCGCCCTTATCCTGCAATTCCTTGATGCGCTCGGGATAGGCTGGCAGGGAGACATAATTTTCGCCAGCACCGACCAGAGACATCGCCGCGTTCAAACCCTCAGTGCGGATTTGCGGTTTAAGCTTGGCGAAGAAGTCATCAATATATTTTTTGCCCCATTCCTCGCCATATTTACCCCAGAGCGGCATGACCCAGAGATGCGGCAACATCACCGCACCAATGCGCCCATTTGCGAGAATGGCCGTATCATTCAGATCGCGCCAGGATTTTGGCAGATCTGATTTCTTCAACAAGGTTGTATTGTAAGACATGCAATAGGGACGGGCCCGAAAAGCAACACCAAAGCCATTTTCATAATGTGCGCCAGGCAAAGTGCTTTCGTAAGTTGGCAAATCGCGCAGGTTTTCAGCTGCATTGAGCTTGGTGAATTCGCTCAATGAGCCATCCATGCTGCGCACCAGATCGATTAGATAGCGCCCTTCGGCAAAGGCCAGGAGAGGCCGCAAGACACGCTCATTGGCGCTGCCGCGCTGATAATCGATCTTGATGAAGGGGTAGCGTTCGTTAAAGGATTTCACCAGTTGGGCATGCAAGGGCACATCATCCGAGCCGGAGATTTTGAGCAAGGGGGCTTTACGCGCCTGCTCGATCCATTCAGCCGGCACGGCCAGTTCCTTATCCAGACCGTCGAGAATGGAGGGATCGAAATTGAGCTTTTTCAAAACCTCAATTGTATTTTTGGGCAGCTCTGCTGCTGATGTGGATGCGCTCCCCAAAGCGCCCAGAGCCAAAGGCGCGAAAGCGGCAAGCATGAAGCCTGCTTTAAGCAAACTTGAGATTGTCTTGCCATGATCATTATTGACAGCGAGCGTAAGCATGCGCTGAGCCTCCCTTTACATAAACTCTTCAAATCCGGCCAGCCTGCCTTGGCATCAAACGAGATCAAGCGGATGATTGGCAGATTCTTGGATCGAACCTCTTCTTACCTCGTGTTTAAGTCGCTTGCGTGCAAGAGGCAATCCCCTTTACCGCTCAACGAGGCCCGGCTCGGCTCGACTTGATTTGTCTGGCTCTTCAGCTCTATAAAACGCCTCACAAAAGCGAATTCTTTGGGAGACTCACATGGATCAGGCCAGAAATGAATTACTCACCCGCGTGGGGCCAGGCACACGCATGGGTAATTTGCTGCGTTATTATTGGTGGCCGGTTGGTTTTTCGCAAAGTCTCGATAAAATCCCACAGCCTGTGCGCATATTGGGTGAAGATCTCATTCTGTTTCGTAATGCGCAGGGCAAAGTTGGCTTGATGGATCGCTTTTGCGCGCACCGCCTCGCCTCGCTTGAGCACGGCCGGGTTGAGAATGATGGTATTCGCTGCTGCTATCATGGCTGGCTGTTTGGCAATGATGGCCAATGCCTCGAGATGCCTGCCGAGCCTGAAGATAGCCGCCTGCATCTCGAAGTGAAGCTGAAAGCCTATAAGACGCAGGAAATGGGCGGCTTGATCTTTGCCTATATGGGCCCCGATCCAGCGCCACTCCTGCCCAATTATGATTTGCTGATTCGCGAGGATTGTGACCGCACGGTTTCAGGCGGTATGGAATTTTGCAATTGGTTGCAACGTGCCGAAAATGGCGTTGATAAATATCACAGCCTATCGCTGCATGCGCCGGTCTATCCCTCAATTGCACTCAAGCGCCCAGAGGAAGTCAAATGGGATCCGCGCTGGTATGGCTTTCGCATGAGCGCGAAATATGCGGGCAAGATTGAGAATGTCAGCCATTTCATCTTCCCCTCCCATACACGCCGCTATAATGCACGCGTGGGCGAGCGGCCCTCGCATTATCTGCACTTACGCGTGCCGGTTGATGATACGCATACGCTGACCTATTACGTCCGCGCCACCGAACGCTCTGATGGCAGCAAGGGCGAATTGAAAACTGATGGCTATGAGAAGGATGTGAAGCGCGGCGTTTATCAAACGGTTGATGATGGATGGTGGCGTCTTGGCTCACATGATCAGGACCGCGCGGCACAAGAAAGCCAGGGCGTGATTACAGATCGCACGAGGGAATTTCTCGCCAGCTCGGATCGCGGCATTGTTATGCTGCGCAAAATGCTGATCGATTCCATTGAAGCGATTGAAAGGGGTGCCGATCCTTTTGCGATTTTGCGCAATCCCTCTGACAATGTGATGATCACCTTTGATGCGCAGAAGAATTTTGCTGATACGGACCGTGATTTTTCTGGCAATAAAGTCGAGGGTGAGCGCACTCTGGTATGAAGAGACAGGTCTGAAGGAGTATTGCGTTCTTGACGACCCCCACATCCATTGGCGAGACAAGATCATCTCCACCGGGACCAGAGAATGGCTGGCCCCGGTTTGGTTTTTCACGCCTGAGTTTTGATACAGGCGAGATTGCGCGCACAGGAATTTTGTTGATTGTCCTTGCCTGCGTGATAACACCGCTGGCTTTTTTGATCCTGGGCAGTTTTTCCAATGCGCGTTTGCCAGGCGAATTTTCATTCGCCAATCTGAGTTTGAAAAACCACATCAGCGTCTGGTCGAGTCCAATCTCCTATAATGTGTTTTTAAACACGCTGATCTATGCGCTGGGCAGCACATTTTTTGGATTGGTTTTTGCCATTACGCTGGCCTGGCTGATTGAGCGTTGCGATCTGCCTGGCAAGATCTGGATCTATGCGGCCATACCCATCACTTTAGCCATGCCGGGCATGTTGCAGGCCATGGCCTGGGTGGTTTTGCTGAGCCCGAAGATTGGGTTCTTCAATAAGCTTTTGATGCAAACATTTGGATTGGAGTCTGCGCCTTTCAATATTTATTCACTCTCTGGCATGATCTTTGTTGAAAGCATCAGACTTGTGCCAACGGCTTTTCTCATGCTGGTGCCTTTGCTCAAAGGCATGGACCCTAGCTTTGAAGAGGCAGCAGCGATGTCGGGCGCATCAGCGCGCCAGCGTCTCTTCAAAGTCAGCCTGCCGCTCTTATTACCAGGCCTTTTGGCGATTGCGATTTTCCAATTCATCACAGCGCTTGAGATCTTCGAGATTCCGGGAATTCTTGGCCTGCCCAGTGGTATTTTTGTCTTTAGCACGCGAATTTACTCGACGCTGCATTCAAGCAGTTTTCTGCCCAATTATGGTGAGGCTAATGCGCTCTCACTTGTCTATCTGATCATCGCGCTCGCCTCGACCCTGATCTATGCGCGCGTGCTTACACAAGCGGGGCGTTATAGCACAATCAGCGGCAAGGGCTTTCGCCCACGCATGCAGGCTTTAGGGCGCTGGCGCTGGCCAGCTTTCATGCTGGTTATGTTCTATCTGCTGATTGCCGTAATCCTGCCAGTGCTCGTGCTGGCTTTCATCTCCTTCATGCCCTTTTTGCAAACGCCTTCGTTCGCCTCTTTGAGCCGATTGACGCTCGACAATTATCGCACTTTGTTTGAAACAGATGCGATGGGCCAGGTGCTGATGAATACGCTCTGGCTCGTCGTTGTCACCTCAACAGCAACAGTCCTGGTCTCCTTCATCATTGCCCTGATCGTAGTGCGCTCTCGCTTTTGGGGCCGCCGCTTGCTCGATCAACTGGCCTTTCTGCCCCATTCTATCCCCGGCATTGTGATGGGCCTTGCAATGCTGTGGATCTTTCTCAAATTGGATAAAATGGGTGTTGGGCTGTTTGGTACAATCTGGTCTGTGTGCATTGTCTTCACCATTGGTTTCATGTCCTATGGCACACGCGCAATGAACGCCGCGCTTTTGCAAGTGCATCAGGAGCTCGAAGAAGCCGGACTCATGTCCGGCGCTAATTTCTTCACCATTCTTCGCCGAATTCTTTTGCCGCTTTTATTGCCTGCCTGCGTGGGCGTGTGGATCTGGACAGCGCTGCATGCTGCGCGCATGGCCAGTCAGCCCCTCCTGTTGACCGAAGGACATTCGAATGAAGTGCTGGCGGTCATGGTGTGGAATCTCTGGGGCGAAGGCCAATCCGTCGTCGTGGGCGCAATCGGCACGCTGATGGTGCTGTTTTTGATGGGGCTGACACTTGTGATGCGCTGGCTAAGCTCAGCGCGCGCATGAGAGCGCAGCTAAAGCTCCAGATAGAAGCTAGCGAGCGAGAGCGAAGAGGCGATAATTAGACAGCGTAACGCCTATCGTTTCACCTATGACCAATTTTTCAGAATCATTGACGATCGCATCAAGTGTGCCATTAAAATCTGACAAGGCAATTTCGACTCGTCGGCCCAGAAAAGACTGATGAATGGCTTTGATTTGGCCACGCCAGCCCGTCTCGGTTGGCTGCGAGAGTTTAACATGCTGAGGGCGCACAAAGAGGATGTGAGGGCCATCTGTCTGATCCTGACATTGCAGGTGCAAATCAGAACCGGCCGCGAACAAACGTCCGTTGAGCTGCTCGACATAGATCTGATTAGATTCTCCGATGAAGCCATGCACAAAAGCAGATGCCGGTTGATCATAAATGATCTCGGGCTTGGCAACCTGTTCAAGTCGGCCATTTGCAAGAACAGCCACGCGATCAGAAAGCTCCAGCGCTTCCTCCTGATCATGGGTGACAAAGATTGTTGTATGGCCAGTCCGCATATGAATTTCGCGCAACCAGCGACGCAAATCTTTACGGACCTGCGCATCCAAAGCGCCAAAAGGCTCATCAAGCAAAAGGACTCTTGGCTCAACTGCAAGCGCGCGTGCCAAAGCGACTCGCTGACGCTGACCGCCGGATAATTGGCCAGGAAATCGCCCACCATAACCCGCCAATTGCATCAGATCGAGCAATTCAGCAACTCGTTTGTAAATCTGAGCCGCTTCGAGCCTTTGCGCCTTTGGACGCACTTTCAGGCCATAGGCAATATTCTCTGCCACACTCATATGTTTGAACAGCGCATAGGATTGAAAGACAAAACCGACGCGTCGCTCCTGAATTGTTTTATGAGAGGCATCTTCCTTGCCAAAGAAGATTTGACCTGCCGTTGGCAGCTCAAGACCTGCAATCATGCGCAGCAAAGTTGTCTTTCCCGATCCCGAGGGGCCCAGCAAGCCCAATAATTCGCCAGAAACAATTTTCAGATCAATGCCATGAATTGCTGGCGATTGACCGAAGGTTTTTTTCAACCCGCTTAAGGTAATGTCCATTACAGCCTCAATGTCTCTGGCTTGCAGCCAGATCAGCCGCATGTCGCCATTCGAGAACAGTTTTGATAATAAGAGTGACCAGAGCGAGCCCCGCTAAAATGGAGGCAATGGCAAAGGCTCCGGACAGATCAAAACCGCCGTATAAAACCTCAACTTGTAAAGGCAGCGTGGTCGTCATCCCTCTTATTCGACCCGAGACAACCGCTACAGCCCCAAATTCACCCATAGCGCGCGCATTGCAAAGCAAAATTCCGTAGATCAAGCCCCATTTGATATTGGGCAGAGTGACCGTCAAAAACATCTTCAACGGACATGCACCTAAAGTCAGTGCTGCTTCCTCATCTTCAACCCCCTGCTGTTGCATGAGAGGAATGAGCTCACGGGCCACGAAAGGAAAAGTGACAAAGGTTGTAGCCAGGACGAGGCCGGGCCAGGCAAAAATAATCTGAAGATTATATTGAACGAGAAGGGGCGCGAAATAACCCCGCGAGCCAAACAAAACCACAAAGGATAAACCGACAACAACAGGTGAAACTGAAAAAGGGAGATCTATTAGCGTCACAAGCAAATTTTTCAACGGAAACTCAAATCGTGCAATGGCCCATGCAGCTGCAAGGCCAAACAGGGCATTGATAGGCACAGCAAGGGTAGCCACCATCAGGGTCATTTTGATGGCTGACTTTGTTTCCGGATCGGCAATTGCGGTGAAATAGGCCAATAATCCTTTGCGCCCGGCTTCCACAAAAACAACAAGCATTGGCGCAAAGAAAAATAAAGCGAGTATGACAAAGACAAGAGCGATTAAAGTGCGCTCGACCAAACGGCTCTCACGAACCATATCGCGATCGCGCTGGATGGGATCTCGTTGCAGAAATGATTTAGTCATGACCCAACCTGCGTCTTGTCCAGGCTTGCACAAGGTTAATGGCCAACAGACAAAGGAAGGAGGCGAGCAACATGATAATAGCAACGACTATTGCACCACGCTCGTCAAATTCTTCCAGCCTTGTCACAACCAATATAGGTGCAATTTCTGTATAGAATGGAATGTTGCCGGCAATAAAAATCACTGAGCCATATTCTCCGATTGCGCGAGCAAAGGCGAGGGCAAACCCTGCGAGCGCTGCAGGGAGCAGGGGCGGCAAAATAATATAGAGAATCGTTTGCCAGCGCTTCGCACCCAAAGAGGCGGATGCCTCTTCAACTTCCACTTCGGTCTGCTCGAGGATGGGTTGCAATGTACGAACAGCAAATGGCAAGCCGATAAAAACAAGCGCTATGAAAATCCCCAGCGGGGTGAATGCGACTTTAATACCCAGTTCATTTAAAGGTCGCCCCAACCAACCTGTAGGCGCATAAAGCGTTGTCAGGGCAATCCCCGCCACGGCCGTTGGTAAAGCGAAAGGCAGATCAATCGCCGCGTCCAGCAAGCGGCGACCTGTGAAATGATAACGTGTGAGCACCCAGGCAATCAGCCCGCCCAGAAGAATGCTCAATATCCCGGCGGCAAAGGAGAGACCAAAGGACAGACGCAGAGCGGCTAGCAGGCGCGGTTGCATGAGAATCTGGATTGCCCCTTCCAACCCGATCTGACTTGCGCGCAAGGCAAGGCCTGCCAAGGGCAATAGGACAATGAGTCCGACCCAAAGCAGGCTGGCCCCCAATGCCAGACGAAAGCCGGGCATTGGAGAGGCCGGATAGAACCACGATTTGCCAGGCATTAACTCTATTTTCCTGGCGAATAGATCTGATCGAAACTTGCCCCATCGACAAAGTGTTTCTTATTGGCCTGATCCCAACCACCAAAGTCTCGATCAATCTGCAACAAGGGCAAATCTTTAAACCGCTTCAAATCGTTTGCATCGGCTGCGCTTTTATCGATGGGCCGCAGATAATTTTTGGCGATGATTTTCTGCGCAGCAGGCGTGTAGAGAAATTGCAAATAGGCCTCAGCTAATTTGCGATTGCCATTTGCATCCACCACTTGATCAACCACAGCGACTGGCGGTTCAGCCAGAATTGACAGCGAGGGAGTGATGATCTCGAAGCGATCCGTGCCAAATTCCTCAAAGGCGAGAAATGCATCATTCTCCCAGGCGATCAGCACATCACCAATGCCGCGCTGGGCGAAAGTGAGTGTCGAGCCGCGCGCGCCCGTGTCGAGCACAGGTGCATTTTTAAAAAGTGCTTTGATGAATTCAACGACTTTGACTTCATCGCCGCCAAATTTCTTCTGCGCAAAACCCCAGGCGGCGAGATAATTCCAACGCGCCCCTCCCGATGTTTTCGGGTTGGGCGTGATGACCTGCACACCCGGTTTGACCAGATCATCCCAATCCTTAATGCCCTTAGGATTGCCCTTTTTAACCAGGAAGAGAATGGTCGAAAGATAAGGCGAGGAATTATTCGGGAGTCGCTTTTGCCAATCCGGCGCGATCTTCCCAGATTGCTTGACGATGGCATCAATATCCGGAGCTAAAGCGAGTGTGACCACATCAGCTTTCAGACCATCTATAATTGCTCGCGCTTGCGCTCCCGATCCTGCATGCGAGGCTTTCAAATCGAGTGTCTGACCGGTTTTGGTCTTCCATTCAGCGGCAAATGCTGCATTGATGGCTTTGTACAATTCGCGGGTGGGATCATAGGAGACGTTGAGCATAGCTGCAGGCGCTTGTGCTTGCGCAGTCCCTGTCATCAGACCGCCAAAGCTCATGCCGCACAAAAGGCCGGCGAAAAGAAGCCGAGCCAGAGAGCGTGTACGAGGCGAAGACTTATGACCCGACAACATGATGATCCTCGTAAATAACGCTAGAAGTGTGATGATTTTTAAATACTACTAATTCAGTCGGGATTGTCAATAATGAAAGGGGGGGTCATCTCTGCAGAAATTGTTTTATATCATTAAATTCAGCAGCTTATTTCTATGACCCCCTTTGCTTAAGCTCCTGCGTCCGTGCGAGAGCTGTCTGGTTCTTGATGTCGTTAAGGATCGTGCTGGACGTTTGGCAGCATCTTATTGGGCTGCAGCGGCGCTAAAGGGGAAGCTAGACAGTTTATAGTCGCTGAATTACGCTTCGTGCATTGGGGGATTATCAGATCAGCCAATATCAAGAGCGTTTTTAATCGCCCGCCCCCAGTCATTATCCAGCTCACACGGGAGAAGGGCCTATGCTTAGTTTCAAATCAGTTTTAGCTACGATTATTGCGGGTGCGCTCACATGCCATGCGAGCGCGCAAGCGCAAGTCTTTAGTCTGAAACCAAAGACCCTTGATGAGGTCGAGGCGGCTCAACAGGCGGCAAAGGATTCAGCGGAATTTGAATTTCTGGGTACGCTTTCACGTCTTTGTTTATTGCCTCCAAGCCGCAGTGAGGATCTTAGCGATAAGACGCCTGCCTATGTGGAAGTTCCCAGCTCGGCTCCGGCACGTTCAACTTGGTATGGCGATCCGGCGAAAGTCTTCGATCAATTCTATTTTGTTGGCGGCAAGGTGCATTCGTCCTGGGCGCTGAAGACAAGCGAGGGCATTATTCTGTTTGACACGATCTATCCTTATAATTCCGAGGAATTGATCATTGGCGGATTACAAAAACTGGGACTTGATCCCAAAGACATTAAATATGTGATCATCTCGCATGCGCATCAGGATCATATTGGCGGGGCTGAAATGATTCAGAAACGCTATGGCGCGCGCGTGGTGATGAGCGAACCTGATTGGAGCCTGGTTGAACGGCTACCCAATCGCTTCAAGACCATGGCACCCAAGCGCGATATTGTCGCAGTGGACGGCATGAAGATCACTTTGGGAGAATCGACAGTCACACTCTGGTTCACGCCCGGACATACGGATGGAACGCAATCCTTTACTTTTCAGGTTACCGATCGCGGTCGTCCTGTGAATGTCGTTTACTCCGGTGGCACAGCACTTGTTTATGAATGGACCCTGCCGGAATGGAGCATTAAAAACCTTGAGACCTATATAGCCTCGCAGCGCCATTTAGCCGAAAAGGCAAAAGAAACGGGGGCGAGTGTTCTCATCTCCAATCATTCTGAGTTTGACAGCGCCTATAATAAAACCCGCATGCTGGCTGGCCGGGGCGAGGGCGCGCATCCGTTTGAAAATGGTGCGGATTGGGTTCAGCGTTATTTCAAGGTCACAGAAAATTGCGCCCGCGCCACTCAACTCAAAGTGCAACAATCCTTCACACCCATGCGGTGATGACAAACCCTATGGCCAGGAGGCCTTACAACCTCCTGGCGATTTTATTCTGATCTTTGAGGAGGCTTCTCACCTGCGGCTTGCGAAGTTCCTTCGCATGCCAAGGCTGGGCTCATGTAAAGCCGGGAAGAAAGGAGACTGCTGCGAAGAATTGGTGCCCCTAGCCGGAATCGAACCAGCACTCCTTGCGGAATCCGATTTTGAGTCGGACGCGTCTACCAGTTCCGCCATAGGGGCTCGCAGCGGCAAGGCCGAAGCGAAGTGGGCGGATCATAGCGACAGAGCGGGCTGGGTCAATATGTCTTGAGAAACTTTATTGGGATGAACTCAGGCCGACAAATTTACCCTTTGGCGCGTTTAGCGCCTTAGTTTTCAGATCCCTGCTCCTTTTGCAGGGCGGTGAGCGCGATCAGGTTCTGGCCCAGCTCCGCCAGTGCCTGACGCAATCTTTGCTCTTTGGCCATATCGGGATGAGCCATAGCAAAGCCCGCAGGGGCTGGAAGGGGTAGAGCCTTGATCTCCTCCTGCAGGCTGGCAAAAGCCAAGCGCAATTGCTCTTTGTGAGGGCGCGCAGGATCGGCTGCAAGTTGCGGCATTAGCGGAGGCCTTTCATAAATTTTGGCCTTTTACCGGGCTATGGCTGTCAGGGGATTTTACTCCCAAAGCGGGAGGGTCCAGCATGGGCAGATTGGTCACAGGGGTTAGAGGCTCGGCTATATGCAAGCGCGATTGGTGGACAAATGGCATATCCGGCATGTCTTGTCCCTCCTGCCTAGCTGCTTGCTGCTCTTGTAGGAGGCGCTCTTGAGTATCGCTCAATTGCATCTCAAGGCCCGAGAGGCGCGTCTCAAGCGAGGCAATGAGGGCGCGCCGCTCCTCGGCAATATCGGAGAGGCTTTGATAGGCCCGCTCCATTGCATTGATTTGAACAATCTGATCACGCAATTGCGTCTCTTGCTGATCGCGCAGAGCTGAGACTTCATTGAGCTGTTTGCCCAGCGCCGCAAGCTGATCGCGCGCTTGTGCATATTGCTGATCGCGCTCGGCCAGTTGGCTGGCAGTCTTTTCATAATTGTGCTTGCTCTGAGCAGCTTCCGCCTGACTGCCGCCCAAAGCGCGCATGTCTTGTGCTTGCCGCGCAACCAAAGCTTCCAGTCTTTGTTCAAGACGGCGTTGTGTGAAGGCAAATTCAGCTCGCAGAAGATCTCGCTCGGCCAAGATCTCATCCATGGACAGCGGCACTTGCATTTGAACGCGGCGGGCCGACAGGCGCATGGCCCGTCGCCAGAAGGCGGGGAGAATGGCAATCGCCAAAAGGCCGCAAATTGCAAAGCCAAGGGCGAACATCATTGCTTGTTCGATCATGATGGTAAGACCGATAAATTAAGGCCCGAACCATGGCATGGTCCGGGCCAAAATCAAAATGAGGATTGCGACTAAGCTCTAGCCTGGCTCTGCGGCGATTTCAGATCAGAAGGGATTCCAGGTCGAGGTTTCTGTAAATTTCA
>OMIJ01000144.1 GCA_900299065.1 Hyphomicrobiales bacterium | reverse complement strand
GATAAAATAATTCCCCCTAAAATAAAAAGAACGGCCAGCGCAGACAATCGCGTCAGCCAGTAAAAGGTCATGTCGCCAAGCTTGAAAGCGGCCAATGCCTTGGCACGATCAAGCGGTTTTGTGGGCTCGGCGATAGTTGTTACGGTAAGATCCGTCACATTGAATTCCTGACATAATCAATGACAGGGGAGGCCAAAGGCCTCCCCTGCGAGATCTTACTTGGAAGCAATATCCTTTGACCACATGGTCTTGACCATAGTCACAACATTCGCAGGCATCGGAATATAGTCGAGGTCTTCGGCCATCTTGCCGCCCTTGTCATAGGCCCAGCCGAAGAATTTTAGCGCTTCAGCTGAAGCTGCCTTATCAGCAGGGGTCTTGTACATGAGAATGAAAGTTGCAGCAGTCATAGGCCATGAGGCTTCACCGGGCTGGTTGGTCAAAATCTGGTAGAAACCTTCTTCTGACTTCCACTGCGCATTTGAAGCAGCTGCCTGAAATGCCGCCACGCTAGGAGCAACCTTTTTACCTGCAGAATTAATCATCGACGCATAGGTCAGATTATTCTGCTTGGCATAGGCATATTCAACATAGCCGATTGAATTTTTGGTTTGAGCGACATTGCCTGCAATGCCTTCATTGCCCTTGGCACCAACACCAGCAGGCCATTCCACGGCCTGGCCAACGCCGATTTTGGACTTCCAATCCGCATTCACCTTGGCAAGATAATCCGTGAAATTGAACGAAGTGCCTGAGCCATCCGAGCGACGCACAACTGTGATCGGTGCAGACGGGAGCTTGAGATTGGCGTTCAGTTTTTTGATCGCCTCATTATCCCAGGTCTTGATTGTGCCTAGATAAATATCACCCAGTGTCTTGCCATCAAGAACGAGTTCGCCAGGCTTCACGCCCTCAATGTTAACAACCATCACAATTGCACCCATCACCATGGGGAATTGGACGAGACCATCCTTGGCCAGCTCCTGAGCTGTCAAAGGTGCATCCGTAGCGCCAAATGTCACAGTCTTTGCTTGAATCTGCTTGATACCTGCACCTGAACCCACAGAGGCATAGTTCAGAGCATTGTTTGTCTCTGTCTTGTAAGCATCAGCCCATTTGGAATAGATCGGGTAAGGAAATGTCGCGCCAGCGCCGGTGATTTCAGCAGCCTGAACATTCGAAAGACCTAAAACAGCAGCTCCAAAGATCAAGCTGGAAGACAAAATTTTATTCAATCTCATTATGACACCTTTTCATACCATGAGGAAGAACGGCTTCCTCTCCCGTTAAATGGCGGTATAGAGAAGAATCATGACAAGCAGATGACGATCTAATCATCTGATTCTAAAAAGGCTTAGGTATAAGCCCTAACAAGACCGACTTCGCCCTATTTGATCTCCAGATTAGCCGCGCACACTCATTGGCAAGGCCTCTTCGGCAGGTCGGGAAGTCTCAAAATCCACTGTGAGGGGAGCGCCCCTTTCCGCACAAGGCCAGAGGCGATAGAATGGGCGATCTGCCTCGAGTGCCTTATTGGGTTAATCTACGTCGTTCTCATCAAAGCTAAACTACCCGGCCAAGCAATGGGTCGAGGAAATGGTCAAGACACTACGAAATGCTTCCCTCATGTCTGCGTCTCAAATGTCTCAAATGTCGCCGCCAAGCGTGATTGTGCCGAACGCCAAGCCGCTATTCTCCTATCGCAAATATTGGGCGCATAGGTTTGGTATAGCGCCTTTCTTTCCTATGTCACGGGCAGAGATGGAGGCTCTTGGTTGGGATTCATGTGATATTATTCTCGTCACGGGTGATGCCTATATTGATCATCCTAGTTTCGGCATGGCTCTTGTCGCGCGGCTGCTGGAGGCGCAGGGATTTCGCGTTGGTATAATTTCGCAGCCTGATTGGCGCGATGCCTCCGCCTTTAAAACCTTAGGCAAGCCAAATCTGTTTTTTGGGATCACCTCGGGCAATATGGATTCGATGGTGAACCGCTATACGTCTGATCGACGTTTGCGCCATAATGACAGCTACACGGCTGGTGGCGAAGGCGGCAAGCGGCCGGATCGTTCCGTCATCGTCTATGCCCAGCGATGCCGTGAGGCTTTTTCTGATGCCGCAATTATCTTAGGCGGCATTGAAGCCTCGCTGCGGCGCATTGCACATTATGATTATTGGTCAGACAAAGTCCGTCGCTCGATATTGGTCGATGCAAAGGCTGATATTCTGATCTATGGAAATGCCGAACGTGCTTTGGTTGAAGTGGCGCATCGCATTGCCAAAAATGGTCTCACCCAGGATTTTAGCGATGTGCGCGGCCTTGCCTTTATCCGCAACGCCATTCCTGACGGCTGGCAGGAGGTTGCTGCTGATGATATTGATAGTCCCGATGAAGGGCTACGGCGCAAGCACAAACAGGATCAACCCAGTGTTATTCGCCTACCCTCTTATGAACAGGTAGCGGGGGATAAAGAGCTTTATGCGCGCGCCTCACGTGTGCTGCATAAGGAATCCAATCCCGGCAATGCGCTGCCGCTCATCCAGCGCCATGGCGATAAAGAGGTCTGGCTAACAGCGCCGCCCATTCCACTGACAACAGCTGAAATGGATGGCGTTTATGATTTGCCCTATGCGCGCGCGCCTCATCCAGTCTATGCCGGACAAAAAATTCCCGCCTGGGAGATGATCCGCCATTCGGTGACAATCATGCGCGGCTGCTTTGGTGGCTGTTCGTTTTGTTCGATCACTGAACATGAAGGGCGTATCATTCAATCGCGTTCCGAAGAGTCCATATTGAAAGAGATTGAAGTCATTCGTGATAAAACTGAAGGCTTCACAGGTGTGATATCTGATATTGGCGGGCCAACAGCAAATATGTATCGCCTTGCCTGCAAGGATAAGCAGACAGAGGCTTTGTGTCGACGCCCGTCTTGCGTCTATCCTGACATTTGCAAAAATCTCAATACCAATCATGATCCGCTGATTCAGCTCTATCGCAAAGTGCGTGCTGTGCCTGGCGTGAAAAAGGTCAATGTCGCTTCAGGCGTGCGTTATGATCTTGCGGTTGAGAGTCCCGAATATGTGAAGGAACTCGTCGAGCATCATGTGGGCGGCTATCTCAAGATTGCGCCTGAACATACGGAAGATGGTCCACTTTCGAAAATGATGAAGCCGGGCATTGGCTCTTATGATGCCTTTAAAAATCTCTTCGATGCCGCAGCCAAAAAAGCAGGTAAGAAATATTTTCTTATTCCCTATTTCATCGCCGCCCATCCCGGCACAAGCGATGAAGATATGATGCATTTGGCGCTATGGCTGAAGAAGAATAATTATCGCGCTGATCAGGTGCAGACCTATCTGCCCTCACCCATGGCGCTTTCAACGGCCATGTATCACACCGGCTTTAATCCGCTCAAACCTGTGCGGCGCGGCGCCTCCGAACCGGTTGAGACGGTGCATGGTCTGCGCCAGCGCAGATTACACAAGGCCTTTTTGCGTTATCATGATGCGGAAAACTGGCCGCTCTTGCGCGAGGCGTTAAAGAGCATGGGCCGCGCTGATCTGATTGGGCCGGGCAAACATCAACTCGTGCCCAATTGGCAACCCGCTGGCACAGGCACACAAAGCGAAGGCAAGCGCATTGGCCATAAGGGCCGCCAGCGCGCAGGAGCTCCGCAGGCGCAGAAATTCCTCACCAAAGGCGTCATGCCGCGCAAGCCATAAAAAAGGCCCGCAAAAGCGGGCCTTGGGTCGTTATAACAAAAGGCGCTTGGGGCAGCTCAAGCCGGCAAAGCAGCCTTGGCCTTTTCCACCAGAGCCGCAAAGGCTGCGGGCTGGGTGATGGCCAGATCAGAGAGAACCTTGCGATCCACTTCAATGCCTGCACGCAGCAGACCATTGATGAAGCGGCTATAGGTCAGGCCTAATTCACGCACAGCGGCGTTGAGACGCTGAATCCACAAAGCGCGAATGGTGCGCTTGCGATTTTTGCGATCGCGATAGGCATATTGCATGGATTTATCGACAGCGGCCTTAGCTGCGCGAATGGTATTCTTGCGACGGCCGCGGAATCCCTTGGCAGCATCATATGTCTTTTTATGTTTGGCATGGGCTGTAACGCCACGTTTAACGCGAGCCATAATGATCTCCTATTAAGATCTGCAAACTGGAAGGAACCGACTTCAGCCGTTGGGCAAGAAGTATTTTTTGATGTTGTCACCATCTGTCTTGAACAGAATATTGGTGCCGCGCAGGTTCCTGATCTGTTTGGTGGTCCGCTTGATCATGCCATGACGCTTACCGGCCTGGGCATAGACAACTTTGCCGGTGCCGGTGATTTTAAAGCGCTTTTTAGCGCCTGATTTGGTCTTCAACTTGGGCATTTGGCTCTCCAAAACAGATGGTTACCCATCTTTCGGGTTATCGGGCCGGAGGTTAAAACCGCCGGTTCGCACGGGATGAGCGAATGGACCGCCACGGCAGCCCTTTCAGCCGGTCGGTCCAGAGGGGGTTTATTGCCAGATATAGGCCTGCAATGCAAGCCAAGGAGTCTCAAATCAGCCGGTTAGGGTATTTTCTCATCAGGATAGACCCCCCAAAGGGCTGTCTTTTCAAGGTATCCGTCATATCCCTCCCCAAAAATATGACAGAATTTATCGTCACAGGATTTGATATTGGCGATCACGCCCGGCTGAAGGCGCGCGGCGGTCTCCCCCGAGCCTGCCTTGGCTTGCAGGATCATCAGCCCGTCTTTCTTCCACGGCGAGACCAGAGCCGTCCGGCGGCCCGAGAGGACGGTTTGCAACACCCAGCCCTCTGTCCCTTCCGAATCACGCACACGCCGCCAATTCTCAAATTCGGCGGTGATTTCGATAGGCAATCCGGCGCGTTGGAAAACCCAGGAGGTGCGATGTTCGCGTGAGGGGCCTTCACGCAAATTGACCCGATCATATTTGAGGGAGACATAACGGGGAACTTGCAGGCCCGTCGCAGGGCCGGTTTGTTGCGCTTTAGCCCCATTTGCTGCACACAGCAGCAGGCCCAAATAACAAGCCAGAGTGCCAAATCTTCCCATATAACTTCGGCTCTTCAGGGTGATCTCATTCCCCCAATTCTTCCGAGCCCACAAAATCAGCATATTACGCCCACTCCACGACTGCCCCAGCCAAGCCTGGCCGTTTGCCTCATCCGGTGTCCTTGTCTTTGTTCTTCCATCTGCTAGAGAGTTGAAGAAGTGCAGGATCCGTTGAAACGCTTCGTTTCCCATCTGTCCCCAGCGAGGTTAAATCTCGGTGAATGCGTTAAACTTAATCGCTCTGCCCGAACCCAGCTTTAGCTAGTCGTTCTGAAGGAACCAGCACATGGGCAAAAAGAAGCCGCTCGTGATCGTGACCCGGAAATTACCGGATGTCGTAGAATTGCGCATGTGCGAATTGTTCGACACAAGGCTGAATGTCGATGACAAGCCCATGTCTGCGGCCCAATTGGCTGAAGCCATGAAGACAGCAGATGTTCTGGTTCCCACTGTCACAGATCGCATTGACGCCAGTTTGATTGCGCAGGCGGGCGAGAATCTCAAACTCATCGCCAATTTTGGCAATGGTGTCGATAATATTGATGTTGAAGCCGCCTTGAAGCGTGGAATCACGGTGACCAATACGCCGGGTGTTCTGACCGAGGACACGGCTGATATGACCATGGCGCTCATACTCTCCGTCGCGCGCCGGATTGTGGAAGGCGCGCAAACCGTGACCACGGGCAATTGGGCGGGCTGGTCGCCAACATGGATGCTGGGCGCCCGCATTTCCGGCAAAAGACTTGGCATTGTAGGCATGGGCCGCATTGGGCAGGCGCTGGCACGGCGGGCCCGCGCCTTTGGCCTGTCGATCCATTACCACAACAGACGCCGACTTTCCTCAGCGGTTGAAGAATCACTGGAAGCCACTTGGTGGGATTCTCTTGATCAAATGCTGGCGCGCATGGACATTGTCTCAGTCAATTGTCCCCATACGCCTGCGACCTATCATTTGCTCTCGGCGCGGAGGCTGAAGAATTTGCGCAAGAGCGCCATTATCGTGAACACGGCGCGTGGCGAGATCATCGATGAAAATGCTCTTACGCGCATGCTGGAAGCCGGCGAGCTGGCAGGCGCTGGCCTTGATGTGTTCGAACATGAGCCTGCAATTTCTCCCAAGCTGTTAAAGCTGGCAAAGGCTGGGAAGGTGACGCTTCTTCCACATATGAGCTCGGCCACGCATGAAGGCCGCGTTGATATGGGTGAGAAGGTGATCATCAATGTGAAGACCTTTATGGATGGTCACAAGCCACCGGACCGCATATTGCCCAGCATGCTTTAACTGCAAGCTGCTATGTTCAATTCCAATGCTGATACTTTGGCTGATTGCCAGTTAGGTCATTATGACGGATGCCATTCACCATCCTTTTGCTGAGGCTCCGGACATCGGCAAAACGATCAAGGTGAGCGAAGGTGTCTATTGGGCACGCTTGCCGCTGCCTTTTGTCCTCAATCACGTCAATGTCTGGCTTTTGGATGATGGCGATGGCTGGACAATTCTCGATTGCGGCGTCGATACACTCGAATTGCGCACGCTCTGGAAAGAGATATTGCAAGATCGACGCATTAATCGAATCATAGCCAGTCATGGCCATCCTGATCATATGGGTCTTGCCCGCTGGCTCGTTGACGAGACGGATGCCAGCTTTGTCACCACACAGATTGAAAGCGATCAGGCAGTGGTGACATATCAGCGCTCGCAATCAGCGCCCAGCACGCAACAGATGCAATTTCTCATAGCGCATGGCTATAGCGCGGAGGAAGCAACACAGCGTTCCGGCTTTGGTAAAACCATGCGGCCATTGGTCCCAAATCCGCCTAACCCAGATCAGATCATTGCTCATGATCACGTGATCGGATTTGGACACAGACAATGGAGGGTCGTGACCGCAGGCGGTCATTCACCTGAACATGCCTCCTTCATTGACAGTGAACATGAAGTGACAATTGTTGGTGATCAGATCTTGCCGCGCATCACGCCCTTTGTCGGGGTGGATTATCGCGATCCTGATGGCAATCCCTTAAAGACCTATCTGGACTCACTGGCACTGTTTGCAAACTTATCGGCAGATCATTTGATCCTGCCGGGCCATGGCCTGCCTTTTCAAAATCTGCCTGTGCGGCTGGCAGAATTGAAGATTCATCACGATCAGCGTCTTGATCAGCTGATGGATGGATTGCACGCACCCCAACAGGCGCGTGAACTGGCTCACCTATTGTTTCCCCGCGCTATGGGCACGGGACATGAACGGCTTGCCGTGAGTGAATGTCTGGCGCATTTGAATTATCTCATGCACCAAAATCTGATCCATCGTCATGAGGAACAGGACGGGCGCATTTTATTCAGTCAGCGCTAAATGATCTGAGGATCGCGCCTTTATTTTGGCTTGATAAAGGATTCCTGCGTCAGCTTGGTCCAAGCTTCATAATCATTCACATAAGTAGGCCGATTGGTCAGATAGAGCTTGGTGACAGCAGGTTTATCGGCTGGTTGCATGCCATTGCGCGCCGAAGAATAGCCCAGTTTCTGATATAGGGCCTGTCCTTCAGCCGAGAGCAGAAAATCAATGAAGAGCATGGACGCATGAGGATGCTGGGCCTTGGAGGCCAGTGCAACAGACGTATCGGTGACAGGCACGGGGCCAGGCGCAATCCAAGCAATCGGCGCGCCCTGTGCGCGGCTTGCCTGAACATGCGAATCATAAGTCGTCCATGAAATAGGCGCTTCACCAGATATGGTTAAATTAGCCAGAGCACGTCCCAGCAAGGGATAAACTCTGTTGTCCTGCGCACCGAGCTTACGGACATAATCTTCCCCCAATGTCAGAACCATTGCGCCAATGACATTGGCTGTGGTCGACATGGAATAGGAAATGGCCATTTTGCCTTTCCATTTAGGATCGAGCAGATCCTGATAGGTTTTGGGTGCATCTGCCGCAGAAATGAGATTGGTATTATAACCAATTCCCACATAGCTCTCGCGCACGCTGATCCACATACGATCTTTCTCGATCGCAGAATCAGGATAGGCTTTGGCCTCGGGCGATTGGAAGGGCTGCAAAATGCCCATTTGTCTTGGCACAATCAGGCCATAGGACGAGAGCTCAAACACATCCGCTTCGTAATAACCTGCGCCATATTCCTCAATCACCTTACGGGCGACATCCTCCGAGGTGGCGCGCGGCATTTGCACATCGAGATAAGGATAGATTTGTTTGAACCGATCGATGAGCGGCTGAATCTGCGTCCCTGTTGTATAGATCATCAGGGCCTTTTCCTTGCGGGCCCCTGCATCAAGGATCTGGGCACGGTCAGCGCCTGCATATTGGGCGATTTCGGCAACGCTGGTTGGGCCTGCCGCAAAAGCCGCATGGCGCATATCAGCTTGCGTGAGAGCGAAGAGGGCCAGAGCTGAAGCCAATAGAGCTGATTGGGACCGTTTGAACCCATTGATGGCGAAAACCATATTCCCTCCCCCATATTGGCCCGATCATTCTGCCGAGCCCTTTAGGGGAGATTAGCCTTGATCAGCCCAAAATCAAACAGCCCCTCCAGGCTCCAGGCCCAGGCGCGCCCGGCGCGCATTCACCTCATCGCAAGAAAGCTTAAGCTTTTTAAGGCTTCCTCCGCTGGCACGGGTTCCCAAAGCCAAGAGTTTCGTATAGGGATGCTGCACCTGCGAAGAACCTATTCCGGCCCCCGCAAAGGACGCCGTTATTAATGTCTAGGTTCTTAAAACCCTTTTCTGCGTGGAACCCACGTTCCGGGGCCGGGTACCGGCCCCCACACCTTTAGAGTTTGAGATTGAATCCGATGAAACTGCGAAACATCGCCATTATCGCGCACGTCGACCATGGCAAGACAACTCTCGTCGATCAGCTCCTGCGCCAATCGGGCGCGTTCCGCGATAATCAGCGCGTGGCTGAGCGCGTCATGGATTCCAATGATCTTGAAAAAGAGCGCGGCATTACCATTCTGGCCAAAGCG
>OMIJ01000143.1 GCA_900299065.1 Hyphomicrobiales bacterium | reverse complement strand
GGAGTCATTGAAACACCTTTCGGAGGTTTTCTTTCAACATTGCGCTGCGATGGCGATCCGGCTGTCATTACTCATCGACTGGGACAAGACTGGCTTAGCGCCGACGTTGGATTTAAAATATACTCAACTTGCGCAAGTGCTCAAACCATTGTGCAGGGCATGCAACAACTTCGTGCGCGTGGTTTGAGCGCATCAAATTTACAGCTTCTGGAAATCCGGCTCGGCAAAATTGCAATCAGCAATGTCGGCTGGCCTTATAAGCCGGCTGATGTCGTCGCTGCCCAGATGAATGCGAGCTATGCGGCGGCCGTGACCTTGCTAGATGGCGATGCATCGGTTGAGCAATTTAGCGAAGAGCGCCTGTCTGATCCCGCTATTCTCGATTTGGCTGGCCGTATTTCATTTCAGCTTGATACGGATATTGAAAAGGGCGGATTGAATTTGCGCCATGCATCGCGTCTGATTGCCAAAACCCAAGAGGGCATTATTCTGGAAACCTATAATGCGCAGCGCCCGGGCGGGCCTGGCAATGAAATCCCGCCTGAAAGGATTCAGTCAAAGTTTCGCAAACTTGCCTCCCCGGTCGTCGGGGTTGAGCGGGCAGAGCGCATCATTGAGCTTGTGAGTAATCTCGAGACTCTCCCCGACCTAAGGGAGCTGGAAAACCATCTTCGTCCACCACAATAGAGGCCCCCAATGCATGTTCTGGAGAATATCAGAGTCATTGATCTCACTCATGCACTTGCGGGCCCTATGTGCACTCATCAGCTTGTGTTGCTGGGCGCCGAGGTCATCAAGATCGAACCACCTGGCACTGGTGATGATTTCAGAGCAAGGCCTTATGGACGTTTTGCCGCCGTCAATGCCGGCAAGAAGTCAGTCGTGTTGGATTTGAAAACCGAAGAGGGACGCAAATCCTTACGCGCCCTAATCGCAACAGCTGATGTGGTGATTGAAAATTTTCGTGCCGGAGCAGCTGCTCAACTCGGATTGGATTGGCAGCAATTGCATCAGGATTTTCCGCGCCTGATCTCCTGTTCAATCAGTGGCTATGGGCAGGAGGGGCCGATGTCGTCTTGGCCAGCTATAGAATGGTCCGTGCAGGCCATATCAGGTCTTTCGAACATGTATATGGCTGATCGGGAGGATGCGATGGATCTGGGAGTGGGCATATTGGATCCATTTACAGGATATGTTGCATTTTCAGGCATTCTGACGGCCTTGCTCAATCGTCAGAAGACAAACCGCGGCGAGCGTCTTGATGTCGCTATGCTCGATTCCGCCTATGTGCTTGCTTGCGGGAGTGTGACAGGCGCCTTGATGGGCGGTTCAGATTCCCTTGGTCGTCGCCCGACCATGGCTAGATATAAAGCGCGAGATCGCAGATTATTCATTGCCGCTCTGCATCCCAAATGGCTCGCCAAGCTTGTAGAGCTGATTGGCGCACCCGATCTTCTCACAGATGAACGTTTCTCAAGTGACGCTCTTCGGCAGAAAAACGCTGATGCTTTTGTGCACATTATTGAGCAGCATTTGGCGCAACGCGATGCTGCTGAATGGGAGACCCTGCTGATCAATGCGGGCATACCCGCAGGCGTAGTACATAAAATCGAGGAGACGGCGAGCAGTCAGAATGTGCGAGATCGAAACTTGATTAGTGAAGTGAGGTCTGAAACTGGACCTGTTCAAATTGTCGGATCCGGATTTAAAATGGGTCAGGAATCGCGAACAATACAGGCGAGCGTGCCCGCGCTTGGTGAGCATACGACAGAGGTTTTACAAAGCCTGAAACAAGAGCGCGAATGAACATCATCCTAGGGAGAAGAGTCTGATGCTATTATCACAACGTCTTTACACTTCGGCAGCCCTCTTCATAGTTTTGGCAGTCAATGGCTGCGCTAATCCGAATGCCCCGGCAAATCCGACATCTTCTGCCCGAAGCGTCAACGAAATGTCATGTATGCCAACAACCGCCCATCCGATTTGTAAGGCGAGCTTTGCCAATAATCCCTCGGGCACATTGACGAACGGCACAATCTCGACAGGTAGCGCCATGTTTGAGGGACGAAATGTCAATTATAGCTGTTATCCGGGCAATGTAGACAGACAACAATCAAGATCATGCAGCTGGTAATGGACTAAACTATGGCCAAAATCCACATTCGGCCAGTTTCCTGCAAAAGCATATCTGAAATCTGGTTCGCTTGCAGCAAGCCAGACTCATGCATTTTCTATTCAATCATGAAGCCATCAAAATAAGCTGCAAGTTCTGCTTTTGCTTCTAAAGACAGAACGTGACCGATATATTGATCGGGACGCACAATAACGATGCAGCCTGTTTTTCGATCAATCCCACGCAGATCGAAAATATCCTGTCCGCTCTTAAGATCAGGCGAGAATACTTTTTCGTAATCATGCAAGGCAAATTGACCTTTTTGCGGAAACAAAAGCTTTGGCAATTGCGTTAGCTCAAAGCTCTGGAAACTCTGTTGCACAATTGCGCGCACATCAATTCGCGCATCTACATCCTCGCCCTTGCGATGATATTTTTGCAATGGAGAGGCGCTTGAGGTCACGAGCCAGTCGCACAAAAGTGCGAGAGGTGACTCTGTCGCTGTTGGATCCGCATCATTGGCAAAGAGAAACAATCGAAAGCGGCCATCAGCATCAACCGCATGCCCCAATTGCATGGGGCGGGCATCACCGGCTCTGATCACAGGTGCAGAGTGAAAGCGCATACCAATCGTAAAGCCCTTGGCTAAATGTTGATACGTCGGCGCACCAATTAAAAGGCCCTTTTCATATTTTGTAGCGACACCTGCAGTATAGCGCCCATGTTGAACGAAATAGCGCTGCACTTCACTCGGATCGACTTTGGGTGTGCCGTCCGCATTGGTTTGTGTCGCATCATGCAAAAGGCTGGCCCATTCACGATCAAATTCGATCAGCTGACGTGCTGTTAATTCACGTTCAATCGAATAGCTATGAAGCAGATGGGGGGCCGCCTGTTTTCGTAGGACGGCTGCCAATTTCCAGCCGAGATTAAAGCCATCCTGCATGGATGTGTTCATACCTTGCCCGGCCTTGGGACTGTGTGTATGGCAAGCATCTCCGGCAATAAAGACACAGGGCAGCTCATCGTCCGACTGCACATCATCAAATTTATTGCACATGCGCTGGCCGATTTCATAGACGGACCACCAGGCCACATCTTTGACATCGAATGTATAGGGGCGCAGGACTTTCTGTGTTGCGGCAATCACATCCTGAACATCAAAATTTCGATTGGCGACACGCTCGCTTTTCTCAAGCTTATCCATCTCCACATAAATGCGGGTGAGATATCCCCCCTCGCGCGGGATGATTATGAGACTGCCGCCACCTGCAGATTGGACCAGGCTTTTGCGGCGAATATCGGGAAAGTCGGAAACAGGCAAAACATCCATCACGCCCCAGGCCTGATTGAGCGCTTCACCTTCAAGCTTGCGTCCTATAGCGCCGCGCACAGCGCTGCGCGCCCCATCGCATCCCACCACATAACGGGCCTTAATGCTCTCGATTTTACCTTTATGAGCCTCATCGGTGCGTTCAAAGCGAACCAGCACAGGATAATCCTTGCTGCGATCAATTGTCAGATCGACAAATCGACGACAATAATTAGGCTCAAGAGCATGAACAGATTTGTGCATAATATCGAGATAGAAATCGTGCACGCGCGCCTGATTGAGCAATGTGTGCGGCATTTCTGACAGACCGTCTTCGACATCCTGAATGCGCCCGCTGCGCGCAATATGGCCTGGCTTATGCTCAATAGGCTTCCAGAAGGTTGTTTCACTGCACCAATAGGATTCGCGTAAAACACGTTCGGCAAAACCAAAGGCCTGGAACATTTCCATAGAGCGGCAGGAAATGCCATCCGCCTGGCCGCGCAATAAGCGATCATCGCGCTGCTCGACAATGCAGGTTTTAATATCCGCAAAACGCGAGAGCTGCGCTGCAATCGTCAAGCCAGTGGGTCCCGTGCCGACAATCAGCACATCCGTCTCCTGGGGCAAGAGACCTGGTTGAGCCTTTTCGCCAATGCGCCGGATGGGATCGGCAATGTCTGGATCACCGGGGATAAAGCCATTCATGTGAAATTGCATGGCACACCTCTTTCAACCGATCTGAGCAATAAAGGGGATGACAAACTTTGCGAGATTGATATAATATTTATACTGATGATCAGTATACTTGTCAATTGGACCTCATGATCGATCTTTTCAATACACCCGGCCATATGGCCCGGCGCTTTCAGCAGATTGCAGTGGCTGCCTTTCAGCTTGAAGTGGAGCGGGGCGGGTTTGATCTGACGCCCGTTCAATATGTCGCGCTGGCAACGCTTGCACTGCATAAGGGCATAGATCAGGCGAGTTTAGCGGCCCTGATTGCACATGACCGGACCACTATGGGGGGCGTGATTGATCGGCTTGAAAGCAAGGGGCTCCTATCGCGGCGTATTTCTGATCAGGATCGGCGCGCGCGTGAATTGGAGATCACGCCGGCAGGCCGGCAGCTTCTCAAAAAGATCGAGCCTTATGTGCAAAAGGCGCAGGATGATATGCTCTGCGGCCTGTCCAAAACAGAGGCTCGTCACTTATTGACCTTACTTGGCAAGGCACTTGCCGGAGCCAATGATCTCTCGCGCGCACCGCTAAAAGCCAGCGCGCCAATGCGCAAATGAGCCTGATATGTACAAGCTGAGCCAGCAAAGAAGGTTTCTATTCCGATGCATCGCCTGCCTTGCTCTATGCTTGCAGGCAAGCGGCTTTCTAACTCTCTTGTTATTACCGGACATCGTTTTTGCAGCGGAACCGACTGAACCCGAGATTGAAATCATCCCCGCCAAAGCTGCTGGCACGCTGTGGCAAGTGCATACACAAATCTTCAAGCCTGCTGGGTCAGGCCCTTTCCCGCTGATTGTCTTTTCGCATGGGCGCGCGACCACGCCAGCCGAGCGTCAGGCCTTGCAATATCCGGTCTTGCGCGGCCATGTTGCTTATTGGATGCGCAAAGGCTTTGCGGTGATTGCGCCGCTGCGCCCCGGCTATGGGGCAACAGGGGGAGCTGATCTTGAAGCCAACGGAATTGGAATCAGCACGCAAGGCGTGTGCAGTGGTGAGCCAAAATTTGAGCGCGCGATTGGCAATGCGGCCGATATTGTCAGTGATGTCGTTGCTTGGGCGCGCCAACAAAAATGGGTCAATGATCGCAAGATCATACTGGTTGGCCAATCTGTTGGCGGGATCACAAGTGTTGCGACGGCAGCGCGCAATCTGCCCGGTGTGATTGGTGCCATCAATTTTTCCGGCGGTACGGGAGGCGATCCTGTGAAACGGCCTGCGCAAAGCTGTTATCCCGAAGCGATCACCGATCTTTATAAAAAATATGGCCATACAAGCACGATTGCGAGTCTGTGGCTTTATGCTCCTAATGATCTGTTCTGGGGACCGAAAATGCCGAAGACCTGGCATCAGGCCTTTGCGAATGCAGGAGGTCGCGCCCAATTTGTTTTAACCGGACCCGTGCCCAATGAAGATGGACATAAATTGCTCGCCAAAGGTGGGCGTTTGTGGAGCTCGAAAGTTGACCCCTTCATTGTCCAGCTTGGTTTTAAATAGCAACTCCGCATTGAGTTTTGCAGGACTGTGCAGGATTTGCAGGACTGTGCAGGATTGATTGTCAGGCGGGCCCCGCTCGCCTAAAAGATTGGATGATGAGAAGGTCGTGCCCATCGACCTCTCGAACCTTGTGAGGAAATGATGCTGGCTGCAGAGAAAAATCATGAGCTGACACAAGTTGGTCCTGGCACGCCAATGGGCGAATATCTGCGTCGTTATTGGCATCCGATTGCAGGGGCATCCGAGCTTTCATCAAATCCGGTTAAACCCATTCGCCTTATGGGCGAAGATCTCGTGCTTTATAAGGATTTGTCGGGCAATTACGGCCTGGTTGATCGCCAATGTCCGCATAGGCGCGCTGATCTCTCCTATGGCTTTGTCGAGGAGTGCGGTATGCGTTGCAATTATCATGGCTGGTTGTTTGATGCTGATGGCTCTTGTCTTGAGCAACCTTATGAAGATCAAGCCGCGCCAGAAATGCGCTTTAAAGAGAAGATCAAAATCAAATCCTATCTGGTGCGAGAATTAGCCGGTCTGTTATTTGCCTATATGGGCCCGGAACCTGCACCCCAATTGCCTGACTGGGAGCCTTTCAGCCGCGAGAATGGCTTTGTACAAATTGTCACAGCTGACATTCCTTGCAATTGGCTGCAATGCCAAGAGAACTCGATTGATCCGGTGCATTTTGAATGGATGCATGGCAATTGGTCGATCCGTCTGCGCAATAAGGGTGAGCCCTATGGACCTAAGCATTTGAAACTTGATTTCGATGAATTTGACTATGGCCTTTTATATAAGCGCATCACAACAAGCACGAATGAGCAAGATCCGCTCTGGACGATTGGGCGCGTTTTACTTTGGCCCAATGCATTCTTCCTTGGCAATCATTTTGAATGGCGCGTGCCGGTAGATGATACAAATACATTGAGTATTGGCTGGTTTTACAAACCCGTGCCGCTTGATCGACGCCCCTATCAGCAAACCAGCATTCCAAGCTGGCATAGCCCGATTAAAGATGAGACGACCGGGCGGTGGATTTCTACCCATGTGATCAATCAGGATATCATTGGCTGGGTTGGACAGGGTGCGATTACGGATCGCACGCAGGAACATTTAGGCCAGAGCGACAAGGGCATTGTGATGTTTCGTCGTCGCCTGTTTGCAGAGCTTGAGGCGATGAAATCAGGCGCGCCGCTCAAGGCGCTTATTCATGAGCCTGCTAAAAATAAATGCGTGAAGCTGCCTGTTGCTGGTCATTCCACCCTGCCCGACAATGGCGTTGAGAGTAAATTCACGATGATGGCGGGGCAACCCGAATGGGTACGTAAAGCGCAAGAAGAGGCCATGGGCCAGCCCATAGATAATCACGGAATTGTGTGACAGGGCTGATAAGATTGCATAGCGTTCGATTGGGATGTGAGACTCACTCGCCAACCAGTGCCATATCATCGCGGTGAATCATTTCTGCGCGCCCGGGCACTCCCAGAACAGATTCAATATCGCGTGAATTGCGCCCGATGATCAGGCTTGCCTGATCCACATCATAACCTATCAGGCCGCGCCCCATTTCAGCGCCACGTCCATCGCGGATAAGCACACAATCGCCGCGCGCGAAAACGCCCTCAACGCGTGTCACGCCGGCCGGTAGAAGGCTCTTACCTTGCGCAAGCGCGCGGGCCGCACCATCATCAATCTGCACAAAGCCGCGCGGCTCCAGCGATCCGGCAATCCATTTCTTGCGCGCGGTGATTGGCGTTGAAGGCGAGAGAAACCATGTGCAGGGCTTGCCCTTTTCAATTGTCTCAATGGGGTTGAGAATACGCCCATCGGCAATGATCATATGCGCGCCGCCGGTTGTTGAAATTTTCGCCGCTTCGATTTTGGTAAACATGCCCCCGCGTGAAAATTCCGAAGCTGCGCCGCCAGCCATAGCTTCAATCTCTGGCGTGATGCGCTGCACGATTGGCAGAAGTTTGGCATTAGGGTCTTGATGCGGCGGAGCTGTATAGAGACCGTCAATATCCGACAACAGAATGAGCAGATCTGCACTCACCATTGTGGCCACACGGGC
>OMIJ01000142.1 GCA_900299065.1 Hyphomicrobiales bacterium | reverse complement strand
GGTAATGCCCTGGGCGGCAAAGATAGCCTCCTCCAAGGTTGGGGGGAGATATTTCACCCGCACGGGAGGCAAATCTTTGAATTTGGTTTTGGCAGATGAACTTTGCCGAACAGAAGCCATAGCAGCCCCCTTTAGTAGATTATCAGTGTCGTTTGTCTCAATTGGAAGAAGTATAGCAAGAATTGTGCATCGCAACAAGATATTTTTGCATCGCAATATTTCCTGAGAAAACAAGCCTATTTTTAAAACAAGTCAGACCCCTGCCCGCAATAGCCTCCAGAGATCCTGATAGACAATTTGTTCTTTGCGAATGATTCTTCAAGCCCCGGAAATTACTTTTCTTGCAGAATTCTGTCCTGAGGCTGGAGAGGCTGGCTCGGCTTTGGTTCCTCCGATGGACCCACACGTGTGCGCAAGGGCAATTCCGGCAAAAGCAAAGTGAGGCCGAAAGCCAATAAAGAGCAGAAGATCCCGAGAGCAAACACAGATGCAATCGCTTGACGATAAATCTCGACAGCGACGAGATTGGCTTCGGGCGGTAACGCCATAACTTGAACAATGCCACCTTTCAGCAAGGTCGCGCCATCCAACTTGATTGGCATTGTATTTGACGTGAATTGATCGGTGAGGCTTGCCGTAAGAATGGCTCCGCAAGCTGCAACGCCTGTCACGCCTCCTAATGCGCGAAAGAAAGTGGTGGCGGCTGTCGCAGCGCCCATATGTTCTATGTCAACTGCATTTTGAACAGCGACAACCATATTGGGCGTAACTGTACCAAAGGCCAGACCAATGATGAGCAAACAAATTTCGATGAGATAAATCGGCTGGGCTGTGCTGGAGGCTGCAACAAGAAAAATATAGCCAAAAAAGCCCATCAACAGGCCACCAACCATGGTCTTTTTATAGCGCCCAGTGCGCACAACAATCTGACCATTTACACGCGCAGAGATCACAGTGCCAATCATCATGGGCGCTGATAGCCAGCCAGAATTGGACATTTTGACGCCATAGACAATCTGAAAGAACAAAGGATAGTAGACCCCCGCACCTTGCGTACACATGAAGGTGAGCGCCGTCACCAAAATGGCCAGAACAAAGACTTTGTTGCGAAACAGCAGCAGCGGCATCACCGGCTCTTCTGCATGGCGCTCGCGCCAGATAAACAGACCAATGAGCACAATAGTGCCGATCATCATGCCCAAACTTTCAAGTGACAGCCAGGGCCAAACGCGTCCACCCAAACTGAGCATGAGCAACAGGCCTGATGTTGCGCCAGCCAAAAGCGCCGCGCCGAGAAAATCAATGCTCCGACGACGCGGCACATGCCGTCGACGCAGCGTCAACGCAATCATCACGAAAGCAGCAAGACCAATGGGCAGATTGATCAGAAAGATCCAATGCCATGATAAAGCATCGGCAATTATGCCACCCAAAATGGGCCCGCCCATAATGGCTGCGGCATAGACCATGCCGATATTGCCCTGATAGCGACCGCGCTCGCGCGGGGGAACAAGATCGCCAATGATGATCTGCGATAGAGGCACAAGCCCCCCTGCCCCCAAACCCTGAATGACTCGGAAGATCAACAATTGCATCATCGATGTGGCAAAGGCACACAGAACAGAGCCGATCAGAAAAATCGCCACCGCCGAATAGATCAGCGGCTTGCGGCCATATTGATCACTGAGCTTACCATAAAGAGGAATAACTGAGGTCGAGGCCAGCACATAGGCCGTGACAATCCAGGACAGATAGGCAACACCGCCCAAATCACTGACAATACGTGGCAGGGCTGTCGAGACAATGCTCTGATCCAAAGCGGCAAGAGCCATCACAACCATGAAACCGGCATAGACGAGACGAATTTCGCGTCGGGTGACTGGCGCATCCATCTCAATCATGCCAGAGGCAGCCAGGCCTTGCTCAGATGAGGGATGGTTTTTTTGCATAGCAAGGGCAAGTATTGCCTGCCGCCTCATCCGTCAAGCATAGAGGGCTGAATACCCCCGCAGTGAGGGTGAATATTCAACCGGGCGCATTATAATATGCCATCTGTGCAGGATGGCCCTTTGGCTGGACGAAGCAAGCTTTGCAGTGAGAATGTGATGAATGATCCTTTTTTAAAAGACTGGACCAGTCCTTTTGGTCTGCCTCCTTTTGATGAAATCAGCAGCGAGCATTTTCGCCCCGCTTTTGAGCGCGCTTTAATTGCCCATAATCGGGACATAGACACCATTATCAACTCAAAAGAGCCCGCCAATTTTGCCAATACAATTGAAGCGCTAGAGCGGGCGGGACATGAGCTTGATCGCGTCAATCAGATCTTCTGGAATCTGGCCTCGGCGCACACAAATGATCAATTGCAAGCCATAGAGCGCGAAATGTCGCCCCTGTTGGCGCGTCATTCGAGCGCGATCTATATGAATAGCGCCCTGTTCGAAAGGGTCGAAAAAGTCTGGGCACAAAGGGGCGAAACTGGGCTGACAGACGAGCAATTGCGTGTGCTGGATTTGACAAGGCGCGCCTTCATTCGCTCGGGTGCGCAATTAAAACCCGAACAAAAAGTCAGGCTTGCCGATATCATTGCGCGTCTGGCCTCTTTGGGGACGCAATTCTCACAAAATGTCCTGCAGGATGAAACTAGCTTTACACTTGCTCTGGACAATGAAGATGATCTGGCCGGGCTCTCGGCCAGCCAAAGAGATAATGCGGCTCAGGCCGCGCGGGATCGCAATTTGATCTCGCCTTATGCGGTAACGCTATCGCGATCAAGCATTGAGCCCTTTTTGCAGTTTTCCTCACGCCGCGATTTGCGCCAAAAAGCTTTTCAGGCTTGGATCATGCGGGGTGAGCAGCAGGCATCACATGACAATCGACCCTTGATTGCCGAGATTCTCCATCTGCGCGCCGAGCGGGCTCGCCTTTTAGGCTTTGCGACTTTTGCTGATTTCAAGCTTAACAACACAATGGCCAAAACACCTTCACAGGTTCGGGCTCTTTTGCAAGAGGTCTGGAATGCGGCCAAAGCCAAAGCGCATGAGGAGCAAGAGGCGCTGGAGGCCCTCGCACGTAGCGAGGGTGACACTCTCCCCATTCAGGCCAGTGACTGGCGCTATTATGCTGAAAAGCTCAGAAAAGTGCGCTTTGATATCGATGAATCGGAACTCAAACCTTATTTGAGCCTCGATCAAATGATTGCCGCGGCTTTTTACACGGCAGAACGGCTATTTGGATTGCGCTTCATCGAGCAAAAGGGATTGAAACTGTATCATCCCGATGCGCGGGCGTTTGAAGTGATTGACCGCGACAATCGCCATATTGCTCTTTTCATCTCTGATTATTTTGCCCGGCCTTCCAAGCGCTCCGGGGCCTGGATGTCGAGCTTTCGCGATCAGCACAAGCTTGATGGAGAGATAAGACCAATCATTCTTAATGTGATGAATTTTTCAAAACCGGCTCATGGTCAAGCCTGTTTGCTAAGTCTCGACGATGCCCGCACCCTGTTCCATGAGTTTGGTCATGCATTGCATGGCATGCTCTCTGATGTAACCTATCCGCTAATTTCCGGAACCAGTGTGGCGCGTGATTTTGTCGAATTGCCGTCCCAGCTGTTTGAACATTGGCTGATGCAGCCAGATGTTTTGCGGCGTTTTGCCCTTCATGTCCAAACCAAAGCGCCAATCCCCGAGAGATTGATTGAGCGCATTCTGGCGGCAAAGACCTTCAATCAAGGTTTCGCCAGTATCGAATATACAGCCTCGGCCTTGGTGGATCTTGAATTGCATCTCCTCCAACCCTCGGACCAAATGCCCGATGTGATGGCGCTGGAGCGTGAAGTGCTGAACACAATAGGAATGCCAGACGCCATTACCATGCGGCATCGCAGCCCGCATTTCTCGCATATCTTTTCCGGAGACGGCTATTCGGCTGGTTATTACAGCTATCTGTGGTCGGAAGTGCTGGATGCCGATGCCTTCGAGGCCTTTGTAGAGACAGGCGATCCGTTCCATGCAGAGGTCGCCAAGCGCCTGAAGGATCATATTTACGCTGCAGGCGGCCGACAGGAACCAGATCTTGCTTACACAGCTTTTCGGGGTCGACTGCCCTCCACACAGGCGCTTTTGCGCAAAAAGGGTTTGGCCGCCTGATCGCTCTGTGCTGAAATCAGCGCGGGAACACTTTCATATTCTCCACGCATTGAGACAAATTATGATCCGATTTTCTCCGACACTGACAACATCAGCATTTCTGACTGCACTGGTTTGCGCATCCCCCGTCTTAGCCGGAGATGCGACTGGAACCTGGACCACAGAGGGCGGCAAATCACGGGTGCGCATCACGGCCTGCGGATCCAATATTTGTGGGGCCATTGTCTGGCTGCAAGAGCCCAATACGGAAAAGGGAACGCCCAAACTCGATGGCAATAACCCCGAACCCACCAAACGCACCCGCCCGCTGATAGGCCTGCAGATCATTCTGCCCATGCAACCTGATGGACCCGATCGCTGGGCTGGCTCGATTTATAATCCCGAAGATGGCAAGACCTATTCAGCCTCTTTCGCGCTGTCTGGAGACAAGGAAGCCAATCTGAAGGGATGCGTGGCGATGATCCTGTGCAAGACACAGACGTGGACACGCAATTGATCGGCCATTCACGAGTGAACCCATATTGGCATGCCGGTGCGATCTTTCTGGGCGTGCTGATTGGGCTTAGTCCTTTTGAGCCTGCCAGGTCACAAGCACCTCCCAAGGAGGCCATAGGCGGGGCTGCAATGCCTCTAGCGCCGCGGTCTGCGCCTAATGCCGGGACAGATCAGAGCCGGGATGTTTTCCAAAATGCCAGCCAGGCCCAATTGCGGGCTTGCGCCTTTCAATGGCGAGAGATGAAGCGCAGCGGCAAAGCGGGAGGAAAAATCTGGCGGGAGTTTGCCCGCTCCTGTCTTGCCGGGCATTAGGTCCAATCTGAACCACTGCAAGTCTTGCGAAGATCGTAAGTCGCGAAATGAAAAAGCCACCGCCTATTTTCGATTTTCTGCAGAGCAGAGGAGATCAAAAATAGCTGGTGGCTCATTTCCAGAGAGACAGGCCCGACTGCGATACACCCGAACCAGTCACTCATGGAATTGAAGCTTGGAAGGAGGAGCGTTCAAAAGATGAACGCTGTTAACCTTCCTGCTCTCGCTTAGACCTTACGGGGCAGACGGAGCTGCAACGGGAGCCTTGGCTTTACGGGGAGACGCCTTGCGGGCCTTCTTCGCAGCCTTCTTCTTAGCAACCTTCTTCTTGGCTACTTTCTTGGCGGCCTTCTTGGCAGCCTTCTTGGCTACCTTCTTCTTGGCTACCTTCTTCTTAGCTACCTTCTTGGCTACCTTCTTCTTGGCAACCTTCTTTGTAGCACTCTTCTTCACTGCTTTCTTCGCGGCCTTCTTGGCCGGTTTACGCTTTGCTGCCTTCGCCATCTGAGGTCCCCTCTAAGTTGGGTTGTCGTCGGATTGAGAAGCTACCGACTACAGGCGTAGTTAAAATACTGCGGTTAACGACTCGTGCAAGATGGTGTGACGAAAGTTTGTTGTTCGAAGGACGATTG
>OMIJ01000141.1 GCA_900299065.1 Hyphomicrobiales bacterium | reverse complement strand
GCTCCCACACCCACCCAAGTCTCTGCAGAGACAGTTCGCACAGCGGCACAAGCCTTGCGCAAAGGACGCACGCTCCTGCTCCTGGGCGGCCATGCTTTGAAAGCAGAGCGCATTGAAATCGCCAATGCCATTGCCCTTGCAACCGGCGCCATGATTCTCTCACAAGGCCGCGATCCGCGCATTGAGCGCGGCGCCGGACGCGCACCCATTACAAGATTGTCGACCATTACCAATGCTGCCATTGAGACCCTCAAAGACATAGAGCGCATTGTGCTGGTGGATGCCAAAATGCCGGTGGCCAATTTTGCCTATCCGGGCAAGCGAAGCGTCTTTTCAACTGACGGCTGTGAGTTCATTGAACTGGCCAATGGCAGCCAGAATGTGGGCGATGCATTGCGCGCCTTGGCTGATGAAGTGAGCGCCAAGATTGATGCCTCGCAACGCATCGCACGCATCCAAACCCCAGCGGCAGAGGGGAGCATTACGCCAGATAAAATTGCTCAATCACTGGCTGCGTTCATGCCAGACAATACGATTTTATGCGATGAGGCCGTCACGACCGGTCGCCCAGTCTGGGGCGCAACAAAGGCGGCCGCGCCACATGATTATCTCGCCCTGACTGGCGGAGCAATTGGCATTGGCCTGCCCATGGCTGCGGGTGCTGCCATTGCCTGCCCGGATCGCAAAGTGATCCTTCTTCAGGCTGACGGCAGCAGCCTTTATACAATCCAATCGCTCTGGACCCATGCGAATGAAAATCTCGATATTTTGACAATCGTGCTTGTTAATAATGCCTATGCGATTTTACGTGGCGAATTGAAAAATGTTGGCATTGATCAGCCTGGCACCAATGCTATTCGCATGCTGTCCTTCGATAATCCCAAAATCAGCTGGAGCAATCTGGCAAAAGGGTTTGGCGTACCCGCCTCACAAGTCTCGACCATGGAAGAATTCAATCGCGCGCTCAAAGCCGGTGTGAGCGAACGCGGCCCGAGATTGATCGAGGTTTTGCTCTAACCAGATTTGATTAAGTGGGTAAAGGCGGGCCTGCGACAATCGGATTTGATAAACGACCAATGCCGCTCACCTCTACCGTGATGCGATCCCCTGCCTTCATCCAGAGCGGAGGTTTACGTCCCTGCCCCACGCCAGCTGGTGAACCGGTAGAGATAATGTCGCCCGGCCGTAATTGCACGATCGTTGACAAATAGGCAATCGTTTTGGGCAAAGAATGAATGAGCAGATCAAGCCCGGCATGTTGCATCTGCTCGCCATTGAGCCAGGTGGTAAGAACAAATTTTTCTGGATCTGGCATTTTATCAGCCGTCAGCATGAAGGGGCCAGAAGAGCCTGAGCTTTGAAAATTCTTGCCAGCAGAAATGCAGCGCTTTTGAAAATCGCGCAAACTGCCATCCATTAAAATCGTATAGCCGATCACATGATCCAGCGCCTGCTCTTCACGAATATTGCGGGCTGGCTTGCCAATAATTGCGGCAAGCTCGCCTTCAAAATCAAAATCAGTCGCATTGACTGGCGCCTCTAAGGCAGCCTCATGGCCAACGAAGGAATCGGGAATGCGAATAAAAAATCCCGGCCAGGCCTTGGCTGTATTACCCATTTCGGCAGCATGGTCGCGATAATTAGCCCCAACGCACAGGATCTTTGAAGGCTCGGGAATAATGGGAAGCCAGGTCACGGAACTCAAATTTTCATCAAGCGGAAGAGATTTAGCAATCTCGTTTAACTGACCAAGAGCCCCTGCTTCAATAGCCGAACGCAGTGTCTCAATGCCGGCTATTTTTCCCGTCAATGTCACAAGACCATTGTCACGCGCAAGCCCAAATACAGGATGACCATTTTTCAAATAGCTGGCAAATTTCATTTCTCTTCACTCTTTGATGTTTATGCGGAGATTTCGTGCGGCAGTGCGAGTGCCTTTTGTGCGCTGAAATTGATTGTGACCTCATCGCCCACATTATGCGAGAGATGAGAATTGATCCGCGCTTGCAATGAAAGTCCGAAGACATCCAAATGGTAATTGCAGATTGGCCCAAGGAACCCAGAGCTCTTCACATGAGCTGACAGAGCATTTTGCGTGGCACTTGCATCTGAGGGCGATTGCACATTCACATCCTCAGGTCGGATGGACACAACAATCCGTGCGCCTGCCTGCAATGAAACACGGGCGCGAGCGAGAATTTGAGGACCCGCATCAAGCTGGACCGAGCACTCGTCCTGCGCAGAGGCCGCGGCGAGAACCTTGCCGGGGAAGATATTCGAAGAGCCCATGAAAGAAGCCACAAAACCATCAATCGGATTATGATAGATTTCGCGGGGTGCACCAAGCTGAACAATATGCCCCGAGCGCATGACGGCGATCTGGTCTGACATTTCGAGTGCTTCAGCCTGATCATGTGTCACATAGACAGTGGTCACGCCCAATCGTCCCTGTAACGACTTGAGCTCGACGCGCATGTCATCGCGCAATAGCGCATCAAGATTGGATAAAGGCTCATCGAGCAAGAGCAGGCTTGGCTTTTTCACAATCGCGCGCGCAAGCGCCACCCGCTGCTGTTGACCGCCTGACAATTGAGTTGCCGATCGCTGCTCCAAACCAGCCAGATCGACAGAATCCAATGCGGCTGCAACCATGCGCGAAATCTCTGCGGATGAAAACTTCTCTCGTCCTACACGTAAAGGAAAGGCAACATTCTCAAACACGCTCAAATGTGGCCAGATCGCATAGGATTGGAAGACCATGCCAATATTACGCAGATTGAGCGGAATATTGGCTCCTGTCGCAGAATTGAAAAAATCACGCTCGCCAAGCCGAATAATGCCCCGTGTGGGCGTCTCAAGCCCGGCGATGCAACGCAATGTTGTCGTCTTGCCGCAACCAGATGGGCCCAATAAAGTAAAGAAAGAGCCCTCTTCCAATTGAAAATTGGCTTCGTGCACACCGCCTGTCGTGCCCATATAGATTTTGGACAAGCCCTGAACCGATAACATATTAGACATGGCCATGAGATCAGGCTCCGCTGCCAAAATTGCTGTGCTTACGCATTGCGAAATAAAGCGCCGAAGTAAATGCAGTCATTAAAGCGGTCCATACCGCTCCCATTGCGGCCACCTCGCCACCAGCGCCATTGACAAATTGATCATACATGGCGACCGCAATTGTTTTGGAATTTTGACCGGCCAGCAAAACAGCAATTGATAATTCTTTTGCGCCGATCAAGAAAATGAAAAGCCAGCCTGCGATCAGTGAGGGCGAAATCAGCGGCAACAATACGCGACGTAAAATTGCAGGCCTATTGGCACCGGCTATGCCCGCCGCATCTTCAAGATCACGATGAATCTGGATGACGCCTGCATGTGAATAGCGCATTCCATAAGGAAGATAACGTATCACAAAGGCAAAACTGATCACCCAAAGCGATCCATACACGGGGAGCGGAAAACGCAAAGACATTTCGATCATCGCAACGCCCAGCACAATGCCCGGAAAGACCAGAGGCACGCTGGTCAATTGTTCGATCAGGCCCGACCCGCGCCAATAGCGCACACTCATCCAAGCGCCCAAAGCCGTCAGCCCAATGGCGAGACTTGCAGACGTGGCAGCAACAAGAAAAGTATTGAAGGCAAGATCGAGATAATAGGCGTGCTGAAACACATTGCGATAATGATCGAGCGTGAGATTAGACAATCCCGCCCAATTCAATGGCCGCGCAAAAGGCGTGAGTGATGTGTAAAGAATTGCCAGGATTGGAAAGACAAGGACGAGAAGCGCATTAAAGATAATGAGCGCGGCTCCCATCCATCGCCCCTTTCCTAAATCAAAGGCGCGCGGCCGATAGCCCTTGCCGGTCACAGATGCAAAACGCTCTGCCTGCCGGGCAATCTTGCTGTAAAAATGCAAAAGAACGGCAACAACCATCATAAGCACAATCGAAAATGCACTGGCATGCCCCATTTGCGGAGGCACGCGTGTCATGGATTGATAAATATCGGTTGTCAGAAGGCTGATCTTTGAAGGCGTGCCAATAAGCACGGGCACATCGAAGGCTTCCAGATTGCGGATGAAAACGAACAGGCCGAGACCCAATACGGCGGGCATGGCAAGACGCAAAGAAATGCGCAGAACCGTTGCCGTAACGGAGGCCCCCGCGATCCGCGCTGCTTCCTCCATATCGGCATTGGACCGACGAAATGTTGCCGACATGAGCAGAAAGACGAGAGGTGACCACAAAAACCCCTCGATCAGCACCATGCCTGTGATCGAATAGACATTGAAAAAAGTCCCCATGGGATCAATTAAAGTCCGATAGAGGCTGTTCACAGGTCCGGCACGGCCAAGAATATAAAGCCATGCACTGACATAAATAATGTAAGGCGTGCCCAGTGAAATGATTGCCGAGAGATAGGCAAGCGGCTTGAAGGGCACATTGGTGCGCTCAACAAGCCATGCCACCAATCCGCCATTGATGAGTGAGAGAAGCGTGGCCAGAGCCGCAAATATGATTGAATTCCACGCTGATGTATAAAGATGCGGATCGTTGAAGAGACCCGCGTAATGCTGAAGCGTATAGTTCATATCATCTGCATCGCGCAGACTTGTGCGTAACAATACAAGCAGCGGGGGGATGACAATCAGCGCAATGAGTACAGAGAGAAGGACCGCAGGAATGCGGTCCTTGATACGTTCATGCAGCGGGCGCTCATAAACCGGCAGATTGGCTCTAGCGCCCGGCTCCATCATTTGAACAGCTCGTTATAAATGTTGACCCATTTTTCAAGATCGGTTTCAACGAGCTCAGGCGAGAGCACCTGCACTTTGAAATTGCCTGCATCGGGTTTTTCGGTTGGCACTTTGGCGGCGATTTTAGGGTGCGAAGGCAGATAGCCTGCTTCTGCAACCGCCTTCTGCCCCTCTTCTGACAGGCTATATTCAACAAATAATTTGCCCGCATTGCGATTGGGGCCTTTGAGGAGCATGAGCGTATCAAGCGTTGCGGTGACAGGCTCAAGCTTCAGCCATTTCACCGGCGCGCCCTTGGCAGCGCTAATGTCCGAATGATTGTTGAACGTGGCAACTGCCATGGGATATTCACCAGCAATCACTTGATCCAGCACCACACGCTGATTGGAGGGAACATTCACCAGCTTTTGGGCAGAGAGCTTACGTAGATAATCCATGCCCTTTTCATTGCCCATGCTTTGCAGCATTGTGCCAATGAATCCCGCGGCGCCACCTTGCGTGAGCTGTGTTGTCCAGGCGATCTTGCCCTTCCACTTGGGATCAAGCAGATCCTGATAGGTCTTGGGCTCATTGGCCGCATTGACCATATCCGTATTGACGGCAGCCACGAGGAAATAGAGCGCATCGGCGGTCCAGCGACCTTGCGGATCCTTCAATTCGGGCGGATAGTTTTTGCTCTCCTCAGGAATGTAATTTTCAACTGCATTGGCCTTGATCAAAGGCCAAACGGCAGATCCGCCATGATGCACATCGCCACGTAATTGACCGGCGCGCGCTTCTCCAAGAAGTTTCAGCAAAAGATCAGTTGCAGTACCAGCAACGATTTCAACTTTGACGCCGGGATATTTCTTTTCAAAGGCTGCGGCGAGGGGTCTTGCCAATTGGTTTTCGACAAAGGAGGTGTACCAGACAACCTTGCCTTCCTTTTTAGCCGCATCAATCAAAGCCTGATCGGCTGCCTTTGCGTTGATCACTGACAGGCCCATAAGCGCACTCACCGCGCCCAAGAGAAGTCCTTTACCAAAAGATTGCATCTCAACCTCCTCCTTGTGAGACATGCCTAAACAGGACACGCCCTATCTGATTTTAATGACCCCGATAGACCGGCTTGCGTTTTTCTTGAAAGGCAACACGACCTTCTATTCTATCCTTGGTGTCGCGCAATAATCCCCAGGTCATGCGCTCTTCATTGATCGCATCGGCTAATGGCAAATTCATGCCGCGCCGAACCAGGCCTTTGACTGCACTCACAGAGAGCGGAGCATTGTCGGCAATTTTTGTTGCAATGGCCAGAGCCTCTTCCATCAAGCGTTCGGCAGCAACAATGCGACTGATCAGACCAATCCTCAGCGCTTCTTGCGCATCAATTGTTTCCGCAGTCAGCAGCATTAACATCGCATCGCTCATGCCAATGGTACGTGGCAGACGTTGTGTGCCGCCAGCCCCGGGGATCGAGCCAACCTTGACTTCAGGCAAAGCGAATTTGGCATGATCAACTGCAATGCGAATATCGCAGGCTAGCGCCATTTCCAGACCACCGCCCATAGCCATGCCATTAATGGCGCAGATGAGTGGCTTGTCCATTTCAATCGCATCAATCCAGCGCGCTTCGCGCGCGCCCCCACCAAAAGTCAATTGCGCATGGCTTTCCTGAGGCGGCATGGTCTTTTTAAGATCAGCGCCCACACAAAAGGCTTTTTGCCCCTCACCGCTGATGATGGCGACTCTGATCTCAGGATTCGTATGCACATGGTTGAGTGCATCAGAAAGCTCGATCTGGGTCTGCGGATCAAGCGCATTGAGCGCTTCCGGCCGGTTGAGGATCAAGACTGCAATCTTGTCTTCGACTGAGAATTTGAGAGCCAAAGTCACTCCACCCTATTTTACAAAGCAAGCCCTATCGGCTCAGACTTTCTCGTATCCTTGTCACGCCCCGCTCATGCGTCAAACGAGCTTTCAGAATGGCGTGGTTGACGACAGGTCACAAGGCAAAGCCCTTGATTCGATCAGCCACAAGACCCGGCGTGAGCATAGGCATAACATGGCCAGAGGACACAGCCTCAAAAATATGATCGGGAATAGGCGCCGCATCACGCGCCACGCGCGCGGGTGGCCTTGTGCCATCTTTCTCCCCGGCCAGGATCAGGGCCGGACAGCGTAACTGCGGCAGATCCGCGGTCAAATCGAGATCAAGCAACATATGATACCAAGCTGCATAGCTGGCCGGATCATTCGCAATCGCCCGCCCACGAAATTCACGCAGGCGATGAGGATCATCCCGAAATTCCTCTGCAAAAGTCGCCGGCAGACGCATATCCACCCGATCGCGCAGCCCGCCAGATGCGATTTGCGCGGCAAGGGCCTGTGTTGCGTCCCTCTGCTCAGGCGCAATACCCGTTGCCAGCGACATCAAAACAAGCCCTCGGACGCGCTCTGGATTTTGCGCCGCAAAGCGCACGCTAAGTGCCGCACCAACCGCAATGCCAGCCATACTCACAGGGCCATGCAGCTCTAATGCATCCATCAGGGCCACAAGATCTTGGAGAAGATCATCAAATGTCAACTTGCTGATTTTTTGAGAAAAACCACATCCTCGCATGTCAAATCGCAAAATGCGGCAGGGCGGCAGCAAGCGCACCACATGATCCCAACTTTCCAGCGAGCCACCCATTTCATGCAACAGCACCAAAGTGGCAGGACCATCGCCTGAAAGATCATAACGCAGGCTCACGCCATTCACATCAGCCCAATCAATCATGGTCAGCTGTCCCGAAAAGCGGTGGCGATGAAAGAGGGCCGCTGCGATATTTCTGCATGCCATTTAGTCAACTGAGGGCGTAAGGCGCGCCAATCCTCGGCGCCAAAGCGAAAATCGGCATAGGCCAGAGCGCAGCCCATGGCTAAGAAGCCCAGATCCAGAGGCCGCATCTGCCAATCAGCAGCCTGTCGCTCCCATTGATCTGCAATACGGGTAAACTTGTCACGGCATACGTCCACATAGCGTGCGCTCAAAGGCTCATCGCTGCGGCGACGCTCGCTATACCAGCGCGTGAAACTCAACATGAGCCCTTCCGCCTCAGCATGGCGTCGTCCCATTTCAACTCTGGCCAGTCGATCCACAGGAATCAAATGTGGCTGCGGCGCAATTGCATCCGGAT
>OMIJ01000140.1 GCA_900299065.1 Hyphomicrobiales bacterium | reverse complement strand
TGCTGGTCACCACTGAGGCCATGATCGCCGACAAGCCCAAGAAGGACACACCCATGCCCCCGATGCCCGGTGGCGGAATGGGCGGCATGGACTTCTAAGTCGTCTGAATTGAGAACAGAGGGCGGCCATCTTGGCCGCCCTTCTTTTTTGTTGAGCACCATTTTTTCTCAATAGAGGCTCAAATATAGACTTTATACAGTCTGCGAGGCTTTGATGCAGTGCGATGAGAGATAATTTTTATAAGATTTTGGAATTTTCTCTTGCCAATCAGCAATTTCGCCCTTGTCTCGCGTGCCAATAAGTGTCTAATATTTCCCTAGAAACGATTGTCTTGGTGCTAGTGGATCATAATCGACAGCCTGACGGGCTACGCTTTTCTGACCATGACTGAAGACTAAACAATTGTAATAACCAGAACGAGCCTTTGTCCGATCATGACCAACAAGACACTCACTCGTGCAGACCTGATGCACGCTGTCTATGTAAATGGCCCCGGCCTTTCTCGAAATGAAGCCAAGGAAATTGTCGAAGCGACGATTGGCGAGATTTGCAGCTCTCTTGAGAATGGCGAAGTGGTGAAGCTGCGCGGCTTTGGGACATTTACTGTGCGCAACAAGCGCCCAAGAGTCGGTCGCAATCCTAAAACGGGCAAGGAATATCCGATCACCGCCCGCCGGGTGATGACTTTCAAGCCCTCACCCCGCTTGATCGATGCCGTCAACGGCATCAAGACGGACGATCATCTGGAATCGGATGTCTGATCAGGCATATGACGCTCTGTCATTTCGGCGTCTTTGACCTTGCCAGTAACGCTGTGTGTCGATGTAATGGCGTAAAATGATTTGCACCATTCACGGGGTTGCTGATGAAGCTTTTAAGTCTGCTGATTGCCGTCTTTTCAATTCTGACTCTTGGGATTGCTACACAATCCTCTGATGTGTCGGTCTATCTGCTCGGCTTTGCCAGTCTTGGCTGTGCGCTGACCACATGGCGGTCACAAAAGCTCTCGAGTTTTCTCAAAATTTTCGTCGGCATATTTGGCGTTGAAGTGATTGCCTTCGGTTGTGCCTTTCTCGTCAATAAAACGGGCTATTGGCCGCCGGCTCTGAAAGATTATCTGCTGCCCGATCCGCTGCCTTTGACGGTGGCGATTTTCAGCATTCTGGTTTATCTCGCCTCCTTCATTAGCGTTGTGCGGACCATTACATCCATTGCAGATCCTTATTTCGCATCCATCGACATGCGTGACATTCGCATCTGGCCCTTTGGTCAAATGCATTTGCGTGAGAGCCATGTTGCAAAGGCGATGATTGCCTTTTTGGTGGTTATCAATCAGGCGCAAGTGGGCATGTCTGTGCGCTTGAGTTTCTTCAGCCGAGACTGGTTCAATGCCATTCAGAAGAAAGATGAGGCCGCGTTCTGGTCCCTCTTGCTGACCGTCTGGTCCTTCTGGGTCACGATCATCGTTTTCTCGAATATAGTCGAATATATCATCCAGTCTCGTTTCGAGATCCGCTGGCGTCGCTGGTTAACAGCGCAATATGTCGGCAATTGGCTGGGGCAGAACACGCATTATCGCATGTCGATCACAGAGACAGGGGCCGATAATCCTGATCAGCGTATTGCCGCCGACATTAATATGTTCATCGGCCAGACCTATGGCTATTCGATTACCCTTTTGTCGACCGTCACGTCTCTGGTCTCCTTCTCGATCATTTTGTGGGACATATCCTCCAATTTTACCATCCCCTGGACTGATACGGTATTGCCGGGATTTTTGTTCTGGATTGCCTTGATCTATTCGCTGGTGGGAACTTTGATCACGCATTTGATCGGGCGCGCTCTGGTTCGGCTCAATTTCGATCAGCAGAAATATGAAGCTAATTTCCGCTTCTCTCTCGCCCGTCTGCGTGAATATTCAGAGCAGGTCGCATTATTGAGGGGCGATAAGGCAGAAGAATCCATGGTCGGTCGCAAATTCGGCGCGGTAATGGATAATTTTCTGCGCATTGTGGACCGTCGCAAACGCTTGATGATTTTCACCTCTGTCTATGGCCAGCTCAGCCCGATTATACCCTATATTATTTCGGAACCTTTCTACTTTGCTGGCAAAGTTGAATTGGGTGTGATGTCGCAAACGGCTGGAGCCTTTGGCCGAGTTGAAGGCGCGCTGACTTTCTTCATCAATTATTATGTCTCACTGGCTGATTACAAAGCCGTGCTTGATCGTCTATCGAGCTTTGATAGCGCAATGGATAATGCACGCAATCTGGGCGCTGCGCCGCCGCGCATTGCCAGTGAAGAACATGACAGGAGAGATTTGCTCATCCAAAATCTCTCGCTGCATTTGCCCAATGGGCGATTGCTACTTCCCAATCTCGATCTGCAATTTTCCGCGAATGATAAAATTCTGGTCACAGGTCCTTCAGGCTCTGGCAAGTCAACCTTGTTCCGCGCCATTGCGGGCATATGGCCCTATGGCAATGGTCAGATTGTCAAACCGGCGGATGCACATTTAATGCTACTGCCGCAAAAGCCCTATATTCCTATTGCCAGCCTGCGCGAAGCGATCACTTATCCGAGCCTGGCTGATTCCTATGATGATGAGGCTATTCGCAAGGCGCTGATCGCTGCGCATCTGCCAGATCTCGTGGCTCATCTCAATGAGGTGGATAATTGGTCGCAGCGATTGTCGGGCGGTGAGCAACAAAGATTGGCCATTGCCCGCGCTCTACTCGCGCGCCCTAATTGGCTCTTTCTTGATGAAGCAACAGCGGCGCTTGATGAGAGCACAGAGGCGGCGATTTACCAGACCCTCGCAGAGCATTTGCCGCAAACGACCATCATCTCAATTGGTCATCGCTCGAGCCTGATGGCATTTCATAATAGCAAAATCGAATTGCGCCGCGCCTGAGGGCGCGGTGACTGAGTATGCGGCGGCTTCTTCAATAGCCGCGGCTGAATCGCAAAGTCGTATTGGGTGTCTTGATGATCAGGTCCGATCCCTCAATGTCCCAATAGGGCCCTGAATGCAGGGTGAGAAGGAAATTCTGCTCAAAGGCCATAATGGCAGGCGCACAAGCTTTCTTCGTCAAAGCAATGGCGCCCATTGCGAGCCTTTGTCCGGGCACGGGAATGAGCGGCGAGGCCCATGTATTGCAGCCTGATATGCCCGTGCCGCGATTATTGGAATCAATGGTCAATGTCGCTTCTAGGCCTGCATCAAGTCGTTTGGTATTGACCTCGCGCAAGGTCCAGCTAGAGCCTGTTGGAAAGGTTTTCTCAGGCTCTGGAATTTTCTGCGGCTGTTGCTGTGCGGGTTGTTGCGCAGAGCGCGCCTTATTTTGCTGAGCGGCAGCCGGATCGGCAAGCGTCACGATACAGGACAGAGCCAGGCTGATCCCTGCGAATTTTAAAAACGTCTTGCCCTGCATCTTCCCTACCGCCCGATTATTAGCGTGATTCAGTCAATTCTTAGCAAGTCTTTCCTTTTAAGGCTACTCTTGACCAAATGAGCTTTTGCTAAATCAGGTCTTGGTCAAATGTATCTTGGGTCCGTCAGTTTTGCGCAATTGGCTGATCCGCCCTGATTGTGCTAGGCGCTGATCTCGGCTTTAGTCAGCCTCTTCATGTCCCGGCGTCACTAATGTGCGTCCATAGCGGGTTTTGATGTTCATGTATCAAGCAAGAGTTAAATCCACCTCGCATCACGTGACCATTAATCAGCTCGATTATCATGTGCGGATCTGGAATGAGTCTGCGCCTCAATCTGTCCTGTTTTTGCATGGGCATGAGGATTGCGCAGCGACCTTTCAATTTATGGTTGATCATTTGCCAGAAAACTGGCGCATCATTGCGCCAGATTGGCGTGGACATGGCCAGAGCCAATGGTCGCTTGACAGCTATATGATGCAAAATTATGTCTCGGATCTTGACCAGATCATCGATCATTTCTTTCCCGATCAACGCGTCAATATTCTGGGTCATAGCATGGGCGGCAATGCGCTTGGCTTATATGCAGGTGTTCGCCCCGAGCGAATGGATCGCTTGATTGTCCTTGATGCGTTTGGCCTCACGGATGAGGATGTGACGCTTTTGCCGGATAAAATCAGTCAATGGCTTGATGGTCTGCGCGGACGCCCGCCCAAACGCCCATCGCCTGATCTGCACGATTTCTCGCAACGTTTGCGTGCTGCCAATCGCCGACTGGATGAGGATAAAGCCCTCTTTCTTGCTCAGGCTTTAACTGTTGTGCGGGAGGATGGACAAGTGGAAGCAGCCTTTGATCCGCTGCATCGCGGACCGCGCCCCTTTACCTATCGCTTCGAAGATGTCGCCGCCTGTTTTGCCAGAATCTCTGCTCCTATTTTATGGGTTAGCTCGGGTCGGCGTTTAAATGGAGCGCTTGCCAATGGCGGGCTTGAGGAGAGACGCAAATTGCTGCGCAATTGCAAACATGTGAATCTGCCTCACACGGGACATAATTTGCATCATGATGCACCAAGGGCAATTGCAGCTCTTGCGACAGCCTTTTTTGAAGGCGAACCTTTGCCTGATCCTCTCCCCGAGGACTAGGCGATCAGGACACGGGATTGGAGACTATAGACTGCTTGTGCAATTCGGCATGGGCAATTTTTTCCTGCCATTTCACTATGTCCGTATAATCGCCACTGACGCCCTGATTAAGGCGCGCTGCCAAAGCGGTCTCAAGCAATCCGGCTGACAGAGGGGCCGGAGTGCCATTGCGACGCGCAGCAACAAGGGCGCGCTGAATATCCAAAATCAAACGATCGAGCGAATAATTTGAATCAAACGAACGGGTGAATACTTGTGTTTCAAGATTGGCGGGCGGCGTGCCTGTCAGAGTGCTCAATATGCTCATCACTTGCAGTGCAATAGCAGGCTCAATTCCGGCCCGCTTGGCCATGAGCAAAACCTCGCCGTGAATGGCCATTTGCAATCCGCCCAAAAGGCCAGCCATGGATTTGATCAGCGAGGCCGAGCCAATGCCGCCCGTGCGGATCTGAGCGGAAGACATTGCAGCAAACAAAGGCGAGAGATAATCGAGCACTTGACCATTACCACCCACCAGCAATGTCGCCTGTCCCAATCGAATGTCGCGATCAGAGCCAAGCAATGAAGCCTCGACCCAATGCACACCTTTGGAGACCAATTGGTTTGCTAAAGATTGCGCCAGATCGGGATTGGTGCTGGTCAGATCAACAACCACAGAACCTGGCTTGACGCCCAGCATTAGGCCATTATTGCCAATTATCACTTCGCGCAGGCTTGGATCATCGGGCATGGCGAGCAGGATCACCTGGCTCAATTGTGCCAATTGCAAAGGCGTGGCGAGCGGATGGCGACCGCCTTCGGCAAGAAAGGCTTGCTGGGTCAACGCATGGGGATCACACACGCCAGCCTCAATGCCATTTTTTTGCAGACGTCTGGCAATGGGGGAACCGATCTCACCAAGGCCCACCACACCCACTGTATAATCGACCATTGCTTCAGCCTTTCACCCAATAAAAAACCGCGCCAGCCATGGGCCAGCGCGGTTATTGTTTTAGCGCATATCAGGCGATATCGCGAATAGCGCGTGTCACCAGATTGGCCATGAGCGGCACTTTGAAGTGATTATAGTTCAAAGGCCGGGCTTTGCGTGTGACAGATTGGCCCGCAAGTGATGCCAGTTCGGCATCAATCTTCTTGCCCTTGATCGTGTCTTCAGCCACGTCCATGCGCTTGGGCGTTGCAGCCACACCGCCAACGGCAATGCGTGAGCGCTCGACGACGCCATTATTGAGCACAATCGCTGCTGCGACATTCACCAGCGCAAAATCCCAGCTCTTACGGTCAGTGACCTTTTCGAAATAGAATTTTGCATTGGCCCATTCCTTGGGCAGACGAATGGCCACGAGCAGATCATTGGCCTCCATCTGTGTCAGGCGCGTAATATCAACCGAAGGCCCAATGAAGAAGTCTTCGGCACTGACGACACGTTGTCCCTTCTTTGCATTCTGGATCACGAATTTCGCATCCAGGGCAATCATTGCAGGTGCAACGTCCGAAGGAGACACAGCCACGCAGCGATTGGCATCAAACAGGGCATGTTCGCGGTTCATGCCTTCCGGCGTGTCCGAGAAACATGTGTTGCCGCCAGCCCGATAGCAAGGCAGGCCGGAGCGATAATACCAGCAGCGCGCATCTTGTGACAGATTGCCACCCAATGTGCCGGAATTACGGATCTGCGGGCTGGCCACATGGCCGGCTGCATCCGCCAGCAAGCGATATTTCGCCTGAATGACGGGGTGATTTTCAATCGCACTCAATGTTTCGAGCGCGCCGATTTCAACACCGTCAGCTGTTTCCTTAATGCCTTTCATGGATGCAATGCCATTGAGGTCGATGACCTGCTTGGGGCGCTTCACCCGGTCCTTGAACCAGGCAATGCTGTCATTGCCACCAGCCAGACGCCATGAGGTCTTGCCGAATTTATCGAGCAATTGCAGGGCATCTGCGACTGTTTTGGGCTGATAGAGTTCGAAGCCCGGTATCACATCTTTCATCAACATGGGTCGACCCCTTACATCGTGTTGGCCTGGAGAGGCCGATAGGATTGCGGCTTATCAGCCATTGCATTGATGATCATGTCCGGCACAATCGGCGTGCGATGGAAATAATGTCCGTTCAGCGCATCCGACACCGCATTGATCACAGCTGAGGCGGCCGCACCCATAATGGGTTCGCCCATGCCCTTTGCGCCAATCGGATTGAACCGATCCGGCAATTCCACTGCTGCGGCCTTCATATCCACCGGTACATCCAGCCAAGAGCTGGGCTTGGCCTGATTGAAGGAGACGGTCGCTGGCAGACCCAAAGCCGGATCATAAACAATGCGATCACGCAGCGCCAAACCAAAGCCCATGATCGAGCCGCTATGAGTCTGGCTTTGCAGACCTTGCGGATGAAGCACAGTGCCGCAATCGACAATGCCGACATATTCCTTAATGTCGACAGATCCGGTTTCAACGTCCACTTCAACCATGCAATAGCTGGTCGCCAGACCTGCTGTCACACCAACTTTCGGCAATTTATCCTTGGCAACGCCCATCAGGCCCGTACCAGCCAGAGCTGTCGCAGAGGCGCGTGTGATTGGGTTGATGTCTTCTGGCAAAGCTTTGCCAGAATATTTATCACCCAATTCAATCGCGCGTTTAGCTGCTTGTGCAAAGGTCATGGATTTGCTGGCATCCGCCTTGGAGACAACTTTCTCATCCTTGAGATCGTAATCTTCAGGCTTGCCGCCCAAATCCTTGGCCGCAATTTCAAGGAGCTTCTGCTTGGCATCCTGCGCAGCAACGAAATTGGTGCGCGTGGCGGTGAAGGTCGAATTCGAGCCGAACTGACCAATCATCCAAGGCAGATGTGCATCTGAGCGACCATGCACCACAACAACATTTTTCCAGTCATAGCCGAGGATTTCAGCAGCCACACGTGTTGTTGATGTGTAGGAGAATGTGCCCAGATTGCCGACACCCGAATGCACATAGAGCTTGCCGTCAGGCATAATGCGCAACAGGCCGTCAAAGCCATTCGAGCCGGCCGGATGGAAGGCGCTGCCAATACCAACGCCAATCACTTTCGAGCCAGTTCTCTTGCCAGACAGCTTCTTCTTCTCTTCCCAGTTGAAGAGCTGTGCACCCTTGTCCAATCCTTCGGAGAGATAGGCAGAGGTCAGCGGACCTTGCTCCTCACCTTCCTTGGAATCATTATTGGGTGCATTGATCTTGCGGATCGCGACACGATCGAGGCCGAGCTTGCGGGCCGCTTGATCAATCAAGGGCTCAAGCGCCATAGCCGTCTGGTTTTCACCCGGGCCGCGTTGCGGACCGCGTGGCGGCGTATTGGTCAGCACGGATGTACCGCGCCAGCGCATAGCCTCAGGCTGGAAAACAACCGATGCGGCATGGCCGGAATTGCGGAAATCGACAAAGCCCATATTCGGGCCATTGTCCTGCACCACATAAAGATCAAGCGCAGTAATACGACCATTTTCAGCAAAGCCGATTTTGGCATGGCCCTGGAAACCGGCGCGGCCGGAGCCCTGACCATATTCTTCTTCACGCGAAATGCGCAGCATCACTGGACGACCATTCGCCTTCTTCGACAAATGACCAGGAACGGCCATGATCGGATATGCTGTGCCTTTCGAACCGAAACCGCCACCGCAGAATTCGGCGACATAGACCAATTCTTCTGGCTTCACGCCCATCAGCTGGGCAAGGCCCGGCATGATGAAGCTTTGGCTTTGGGTTGATCCGTGAATATAGCATTTGCCATTCTGCCAATAGGCCATGGCAGAGCGCGGCTCCATCGAATGATGCGAGCTGCCGGCCGTCACAAAGCTTTCTTCAATGATCACTTTAGCTTTGGCAAAGCCGGCTTCAAGATCACCATAATGCCATTCTTCCGAGGGCTTGCCCTGCGGGAATTTGCCTTTTTCCGTGTCCTTGAAATCGGAAGCCTGCCACTTCACTGTCTGCAGGGGCAGACGCACATTGGCCACATTGCCGCCTTCGCGCGCATTGGGACCGCCAGGGAAAAGCGAGTCGAGAGGATCAACGACAAACTTCAAAGGCTCAAGATCAATCTTGATCGCCTCAACAGCAGCCGCTGCAATTTCTTCTGTCTCCGCAGCCACGGCACACAGCGGTGCGCCAGCATAGAGGGCTTCCTTGTAAAGGATGGGATCTTGCGGCGGCGGGAAGGACGGCACGTCATCGGGTGTGATGACTGCGACAACGCCCTTGATTTTCAGTGCTGCTGAAACGTCAATCTTTTTGACGCGGGCATGTGGCATGGGCGAGCGCACCAATTTGGCATGCAGCATGCCATCGGCGCGGAAATCTTCCGCATATTTGGCCTTGCCCGTAACCTTGGCAAGCACATCTTGCGGGACGAAGTTTTTACCGACGAGATTGTAAGCCATTATGCTCTCCCCACGGCGCGCATCACGGATTTCAGATAATGATCATAAGAGCCGCAGCGGCAAAGATTGCCGGACATGGCGCGGCGAACCTGATCAACGCTTGGCTTGGGATTGCTCTGCAATAAAGCCACAGCTGACATGATCTGGCCGGGTGTGCAGAATCCGCATTGTGGGCCCAGCTCTTCGATGAAAGCAGCCTGCACGGGATGCAATGTGCCATCAGCTTTGGCGAGCCCTTCAATCGTGGTGATCTCTTGATCGCGCACTGTATGGGTGAGTGTGGTGCAGGAATAATAAGTCGTCTTGCCGACGATGACAGTGCAAGCGCCGCATTCGCCGCGATCACAGCCCAGTTTCGTGCCAGTCAGACCAAGCTTATTGCGCAAAGTGTTTGCCAGCGTTTCATGCGGGGCGACATCAATCTTGCGGGCCTGACCATTTACTTTGAGAGTGACAAGACGATCAACATTGCCTGTGGCAGCCTCGGCCTCTCCCACAGCATGACGGAACATATATCCGCTACCGCTGACCGTTGCGCCCGAGGCGACAACACCTTTCAAAAAGCTGCGACGGCTGGCTTTGCTCTCCATGAGCTCACCAATTGGCCCGCCGCAAGCGCCTGTCTTGCTGACATCATCACATGCACAATCATGCGATGTCGCATCAATATCTGACATTGCAGTCTCCGTTTTAAAATTCCTCCCCTGTCCCGCTCACGGGAAAAGGTCAGGGTCCCATTTCATCTTCGTTTTACTGGTACACCTGAGTCTAAGTTTGCCCCAAAGCTGAGCATTAGACAAGTCAAGCTCGCTGAAGACTCTTCACAATCCCCGTGAAAGCAGATTCAGATGGGCAGCTCGCAACCAAAGCCGATGTGATTCAACTATTTAAAATGCCCCGGCCCGGGATGGGCGCCCAGCCATTGGGCAATCAGGTGATGGGCCCGTTCCGCTTCGCTCAAAGAGAGCATGCCGCCAGCTTCATCGCGGCAATCGAGGGCATCGGTAAAGCCATAAGTCATTGCCAGATCACACCACATAAAGGCGAGGGCAGGGTCACGCTCGACCCCGCGCCCCTCCAGATAGAGCACGCCCAGCAGGGCTTGCGCAGTAGGCTGGCCGCGCTCGGCGGCCGGCAGAAGCCAACGCGCCGCCACCGCACCATCGCGCGCCACGCCCAATCCTTTGAAATAAAGATAGCCAAGTGCGGCTTGCGCCTTGGCATCACCTTGATTGGATAAAGGCCGCCAATGACTCAGGGCCTCGTCATAATCGCCTGCGTTAAAGGCCTCGAGGCCAAGTTCAAAATTTTGTGCCCGGGCTGGAACAGGACTGAGGAGCAAAGTCAGCCAGACCGAAAGGCAGAACAATGCCCCATAAGTCACATGACGCTGGAGGGTCTGGTGCAGATCAATGCGCATGAGAGGAAGGTGATCGATCTCAATGTTGATGTAAAGAGGCTGTTCGGCTGGCTGGAGGCATGACAGGATGAACGAACTCTCAAGACTTGCGCTCTAATATAGGGCTATCACTGGCGCTGACCCGGGATTTCTGTATTTTACAGAACAATTGCTGAAAGAGCAGAGGACGATTCGTGCGTTTGGGAGCCTTTTATCTTGCCCATCTGCGACCAGGCTTTAGCTCGGGGCGATTGCTCCTATTAATGCTGTTGGGCACGGCCTTGATGATGGGCGATGCGCAGGCGCGCAGTCGCAAACATGTCAAAAAAGCCCCTGTCAATAAAACGGCCCTCGCCAATCCTGCTAATCCTGTCGAACTCATACCGCAAGGGCCATTGACGATCATCGTGTCGATCGCGAAACAATCGCTAACCCTTTATGATGGTCTTGAGCCGATTGCGACAACGCCGGTCTCGACGGGTGTGCCCGGTCATGAAACACCCAAGGGTATTTTCAGCATTATTCAGAAAGATCGGTTTCACCGCTCCAATCTCTATAGCAATGCGCCCATGCCCTATATGCAGCGCATCACCTGGTCTGGCGTTGCTTTGCATGAGGGGCATGTGACGGGCCGCGTCGCCTCACATGGGTGTGTGCGTCTGCCGCAGGCCTTTGCCCAGCGTTTATGGGGCATGACCAAATTGGGCGCGCGCGTCATCATTGTGCAGGATGATGTGACATTAGCCGAAATCGCTGCGCCGAATCTTCTGGCTGCGCGTCCCTTGCCGCAATTGCAAGTGAACATTGCGCCTGCACCAGACCTGTTCTTTCCAGCAGATTGGCAACCGTTACAAGTTTCGCCTCCCGTGGACCCTGTTGTTCTTGCGGTGTCGCAGGCAGGTGAATCCGGCGATGTGAGTGCAAGCGAACAGCGCTTGGCAGAAGTTGGCTTGACTGAGCCCACACTCGCTAAAGCCGATGAAACCGAAACCTCATCCGATCAAGCTAAAACCGATCTTGTCGAGATAGAGGAAACTGGCAATCTGCAGCAGGCTGCAGCAATCATGGATCTGGGCCCGCTCCCGCCAGATGCGGAGGTGAGATTGGAGGCTGCCGATCTCCCGCAACCTGATCTGGCGATGACTGAGCCTCCTTATACTGAGGTCATGGCCAATGTCATTGCGGCGCAGGACCTGGCCTTTCCTGATACAATGAAGCTAGTTGAAATCCGCACGCCTGTTAGTCTTGATGCCAAAGCTGGCCCTTTGGCCATTTTGATCAGCAAGCGGGAAGGCAAATTGCTCATTCGGCAGAATTTCAAACCAGTCTATGAGACGCCTGTGCAATTTGAACCCAGCGATAGTTTAATGGGCACGCATCTTTTTACAGCTTTGCGCACGGGTGAGCAGGGATTAAGCTGGTCTTCCGTTACCCTTCCTTCTGCTCAGGCCATTCAAGCAGAGCGCGAGCGTCTGGCTCGCCCGGCGGCGCGTAAAAATCCCAAGGGCGTGCAGATTGCGTCACGCGGGGATGTTGAACTTCCAGAACTCTTTTTGTCTGCCGAGCAGGCACTCGCGCATGTGCGCATTCCCGATGAAGCCGCCAATCTCATTGCAGGTGCCTTATCTCCCGGCTCTTCGCTGATTATCAGCGATTTGGCGCAAAGTTATGAAACGGGACGCGGCACAGATTTCATCATCCACGCAAAATGAATTTGACGAAGATTAAATATATTTAATCTGTTTCACGCTGGCACAGCGTTTGCAAATCACTTCAAGCATGTCAACTTTGACATGTTGAGTTTGGCTTCAACCAAACACACATGAATTGACAGGAAACCCAGATGGCCAACCCTATTCCGCGCCCAATAAAATTGAATTCAGACGTAATGTACTCGTTCAATACCCTGCCTGATATAGCGTTCAATCCTGCATTGCTGATCACCAATCCCAATCAGCCCAATGCCAATAATTTGACGGGCCCATTGGCCGCTCCGCCGCCACCTCCGCCCTTGGGGCCGTTGCTTGCGCAAGGCGCGCCACATCCAGCCCCCATGATCTACCGCTCGATTGATGGCTCGGGCAATAATCTGCAACATACGAGCTATAATGCGGTCAACACAGATTTTATCCGCACCACGCCCGCTCATTATGCCGATGGTGTGAGTACGCCCATTATGGGAGCCAATGCACGCGACATCAGCAATATCGTTGTCGCAGGTCAGGGCGCTGTCCCCAATCAGGAAGGTTTGTCGGGCATGATGTATGCCTGGGGCCAGTTCATCGATCATGATCTGGACAAAATGCAAAGCGGCACAGCCGATATCAGCATTTCCACATCAGCGAATGATATTTTTGGCGGAGCCTCGATCAGGCTGACGCGAGCCGCCAATGATCCGACAACGGGGGCTGGCACATCAAAGCCAGCGGCGGCGATTAATACAATCACGGGCTGGCTCGATGGTTCGATGGTCTATGGCTCTGATGCCACCACAGCCGCGAGCCTGCGTCTTGCCGATGGCCATATGGCGACATCAGCAGGCAATAATCTGCCCATAGCAAATGATGCTTTCTTGGCAGGCGATGTGCGCGTTGCTGAAAATCCTGATCTGACAGCGCTGCAAACTTTGTTTGTGCGCGAGCATAATTTTCAGGTTGATCGTTTGAAGCAGCAACATCCCGAATGGTCCGGTGATCAGCTCTATCAACAGGCCAAAGCGATTGTCACTGCGGAGATCGCGCATATCACTTATTCCGAATTCCTGCCGCATTTGCTCGGCGCCGATATGCTGACCAAATATAAGGGCTATAATCCCAATGTGAATCCGACCATTTCTGAGGAATTTGCCGGCGCGGCTTTTCGTTTTGGTCATTCGATCGTCTCGGCCGAATTGATTTCCTTTTCTGAAAACGGCTCGGTGATTGCGGCGCAAACGCTCAAAAATGCCTTTTTTGAGCCAGCCAGCCAGTTTGTTTCCACAGGTGATGGTGCGGATGGCTTATTGCGGCATTTGAGTGCCGATGTGTCCAATGCGCTCGATGTGCATATTGTCGATGACATGCGCAATTTCCTCTTCAGCCCGGGACAGGGCCAGGATCTTGCTGCCATCAATATTCAGCGTGGTCGCGATCTGGGGCTTGGCACATTAAACCAGACGCGTGAGGCTCTGGGCTTGAGCAAATATACCAGCTTCAGCCAGCTCACCAGCGATGCAACAACCGCAGCCGCCTTGCAGCAAGCCTATGGCTCGGTGGATGCCATTGATCTGTGGACGGGCGGCCTTGCTGAAAATCACATGGCGGGCGCTATGATCGGTGAGACCTTTGGTATTATCATCGCCCAGCAATTTGAAGCTCTGCGCGATGGGGATCGCTATTGGTATGAGATCCAGGGTTTTGATCCCGGCACATTGGACAAGATCCGCCATACCACTCTGTCAGATCTGATTGAGCGCGACACCAACACAATCACTATGCAGGCTGATGCCTTTGTCTATACGCAGCGGGTCAGTGGGCAGGTTGATGGTATTGTCGCAGCAACGCTTGATGCGCCCATGCTGGTTATTGGTTCGACCACAGCCGATGATGTGCTCATCGGCGGCAATAAAGATGATACGCTAGTGGCAGGCGCGGGACATGATCGCCTGGATGGTGGCTTGGGCAAGGATGTTTTGACCGGCGGCGCGGGTCCCGACATTTTTGTTTTCAGCACGGCTTTGAGCCGCGATAATATTGACACGATTGTCGATTTCAAACCAGGCCGCGACAAGATCGAGCTTTCGCATGCCGTCTTCCAGGCGCTACATCAGGGCCCCTTGCAGGCGAGTGCCTTCCAGATAGGGTCGCAAGCGCGCTCATCCCAAGCGCATATCATTTATGATCAGGCGTCAGGTGCACTCCTCTATGATCCCGATGGTAATGGTCCGATGCATGCGCAGCAATTTGCGCTGGTCAATCCGGGGCTGCAGCTCACGCAGAATGATTTTATCATCGGCTGATTGCTCACCCTCAAGCCTATGATCAGTCTGAGCCCGGATCCTATCCGGGCTCGTTCTTTTTTAAGACTTCGTTCAGGGCTCTGCCTTGATTTGAGACGAGGCCGTAAGCGCCCGATCAATCTCTCCTTAAAACCCCTTTGTTATAGTTAATGAAGATTTGAGGGCTCACGTCTTCTTATATTTTTAGTCTGTATGTTTTCAGATTTGCAATTCTGGCTCCGCTGCAGGCGCAGATTTGAAGAGTAATGTTGAGTGGTGATTATATGTTCATCAATCGTTTTCGTGTTCTTGGCAGCCTCTCACTGATTTTGGCAAATAGCCCTGTCTCTGCTCAATCCATCGGCCTGACCGATGTCGACTCCCTCGCCACATCAACATTTATCTATGGCCTGTCTGCTGACGGGTCTGTGGCCATTGGCACAGCTGGAGCAGGTCAGTCGCGCAGCGCCTTTCGCTATACTGCATCAGGGGGCGTGCAGGATCTGGGTGTTTTGAGTGGTCAGTCCAGTCAGGGTCTGCCTTTTTCTTATGCCTTTGCGTCAGGCATTTCGGCTGATGGCACTGTCATCGTCGGCAAATCGGCGGATAGTGCCGATTTCGGGCAGGCCTATCGCTGGACACTTGCTGGAGGCATGGTTGGGCTTGCCTATCTCAATGGCGGCAGCAATACGATCGCCTATGCGGCCTCGCGTGATGGCTCGGTGATTGTGGGAACGGCCAATGATGGGGCCGATGCCTCACAGGAAAAGGCGGTGATGTGGACAGGCCCGCTTTATGCCATTCAAACTCTGGGTCTGGGTAAGCTGGATAGTGCGGCGCCTTATCCTACGTCTGTATCAGGCGATGGCACAAAAGTGGTTGGCTATGCTTTCGATGGCACAAATTCTTATGCCTGGCGCTGGAATCAGGGGGATTCCAATATATCGAAATTCATGCCCGTCGGATTTACTTTGGGCTATTCGGATGCCTCTGCAATTTCGCAAGATGGCACAGCGATCGTTGGCACTGTCAGCAGAACCAATGATCAGAATAATCTGCAAGCCTATATCTATAAAAACTCGACTTTGACTTTGTTGGGCCTGCTCAATGGCAGTGCATCAGCCTCGGCTTATTCCTATGGCAATGGGGTTAATCAGGACGGCACTGTTGTCGTTGGTCA